>JANNUW010000412.1:0-16337 GCA_031414095.1 Hyphomicrobium sp.
CAGGCCTTGCGCCAACCGCCTTCCGGCAAACGGCGCAAGGGTTTCCGGACTTGCATCCGGAACTTTGAAACGTCAGCCCGTCTCAGCCCGCAGGCTGAGCCGACGCCACCGTCGCAGTCTCGACCTTCAAGCCCGGACCCATCGTCGAGCTGATCGAGACCTTCTTGAGATACGTGCCCTTCGATCCGGCGGGCTTCGCCTTCACAACGGCCTCGACGAACGCTTTGACGTTCTCGACCAACGCTTGTTCGGTGAAGCTCGCCTTGCCGATGCCGGCATGCACGATGCCCGACTTCTCAACGCGGAATTCGACCGAGCCGCCCTTGGCGCCCTGCACAGCGCCGATGACATCCATGGTCACCGTGCCGACACGCGGATTGGGCATCAGGCCACGGGGGCCGAGAACCTTGCCGAGGCGGCCGACGAGACCCATCATGTCGGGCGTCGCGATGCAGCGGTCAAAGTTGATCTGACCCTTCGAGACAATCTCGACCAGATCTTCAGCGCCAACGAGGTCGGCGCCGGCGTTCTTGGCTTCTTCAGCCTTGGCACCACGTGCGAACACGGCAACGCGTGCTGTACGGCCAGAGCCGTTGGGCAGATTGCAAACACCGCGAACCATCTGGTCGGCATGCTTGGGATCAACGCCGAGGTTCATGGCAATTTCGACGGTCTCGTCGAACTTGGCCTTGGCCCGCGACTTGATCAGCTTAATGGCATCATCGATGCCGTAAGCCTTGTTGCGATCGATACCAGCCTGCACCGTTGCGTTGCGTTTGCCGCCGGCATCGCGCGCAGCTTTGATTTGTTCGTCAGTCGCTTTTGCGTTTGCCATGGGCTTACTCCACCACCTTGAGGCCCATCGACCGCGCCGAGCCAGCCATCGTGCGGGCGGCCTGGTCGAGGTTGTCGGTGTTCATGTCCTTCATCTTGACCTTGGCGATGTCGCGCAGCTGCGCCATCGTGATCTCACCGGCAACGTCGCGGCCGGGATTCTTGGAACCCGATCCGGGTTTTCCGGTCGGCTTCAATCCTGCCGCTTTCTTGATCAAAAAGGTGGCGGGCGGAGTGCGCATTTCGAACGAGAAAGAGCGATCCGAAAACACGGTGATCTTCACCGGAATCGGCGTACCCTGTTCGAGTTCCTTCGTCTTGGCGTTGAAGGATTTGCAGAATTCCATGATGTTGACGCCGCGTTGACCGAGCGCCGGCCCGATGGGCGGCGACGGATTGGCAGCACCAGCTGGCACCTGCAGATTTATGTAACCGTCAATTTTCTTTGCCATAGGTTCCCCTACTCAAAACGGGACCGCTCAAAAGCACGAAGCTCAAAGCCGTCCCAGGGTTAGCGGTCTTGCGGATTAGAGCGATCCTCCAATCCTCCCGCGGTGGACCCGTCGGCGCCCAAAGCCTTGCGGCTTAGACCCTCGCGGGCATTTCAGCGCATTATCGCTGAATTTCTGATTTGTCTGCCGCCGCCCTTCAAGGCCATCGCTGATTGCGGAACCTGTGGGCCACGCCAAACTTGGCGACTTATGTCGCCACCTTTTCGACTTGACCGAACTCCAACTCGACGGGCGTTTTACGGCCGAAGATCGAGACACCAACCTTAAGGCGAGACCGCTCGCCATCGACTTCTTCGACTTCGCCCTGGAACGAAGCGAATGGACCGTCGACCACCTTGACCTGCTCGCCCACTTCGTAAATGACGGAGGGCTTGGGCCGCTCGACGCCATCCTTAACCTGATTGAGAATGCGCATCGCTTCGGTATCGGAAATCGCGTGCGGCTTGTTATCAGCACCCAGGAACCCGGTTACTTTGGGCGTATTTTTGATCAACAGGAACGCGGCGTCCGTCATTTCCATTTTGACGAGCACGTAACCGGGGAGAAACTTGCGCTCGGCCTGAACTTTGCGGCCGCGCTTGACCTCGATGACTTCTTCGGTCGGCACCATGACCTCATCGAACAGATGAGCAAGGCCGTTGGATTTAGCACGCTCCGTGATGGCGTCGGCCACCTTACGTTCGAAGTTCGTGTAGGCGTGAACAATATACCAGCGCTTGGCCATGGAACCTTAGTCTCTCCGGGTCGTCAGATCAGCTAAGTCGGCTGTTGTTGAAAGTCTTGAGGCCATTTTCTTTGCGGCGCGGCGCCAGCATCTGCAATCCGCTTCAATCAGCGGTTAAGCGACAGAACAAAACTCATGACGCGACTAAGGATGACGTCCGCCAACATGAAGAACAGGGCAGCCATCGTAACCATGATCAGCACCATCACCGTCGTAATCCACACCTCTTTCCAGGTGGGCCAGGTGACCTTGCTGACTTCATGCCTAACTTCTTGGATGAATTGAAACGGATTAAACTTTGCCATCAAAATGTCATCCCTGTCGCGATGCGACAAATCGACACATGGCCACCAAATTGCTCTGGAGGCCTGCGCCGTTCTTTAGTCTTAAGCGGCCTCCGTTGGTCGCCAGTCACGTCTAGCGGCATCGGCCGCTCATCTCATCTGCGGCCCCTGCCGCCTTTGTCACGATCGCCGGAGCCAGCCATTTTAGCTGCCGCCCCTGGTTCGCCAGCTCAAACATGAGCCAGAAACCTGGCAGGGGCGGAGGGGCTCGAACCCCCGGCCTTCGGTTTTGGAGACCGACGCTCTACCAACTGAGCTACACCCCTGTACAGTGCGAAATCAGCGCACTGGACCGCAAGAGAGGCGGTGCTTAGCTTATGTCGCTGCCTTTGTCACGAGCAACACGACAAGAATCTTGCGCCGCAAAGCGCGCACCCATCAAACGCGAGCGCAGAAAATGCGCTAGCGGACTTCCTCGACAATGACGGCCGTGCCGTAGGCCAGCACTTCCGTGACGGCGGCCGCAATCTCATTGGCATCGTAGCGCATGGCGAGCACCGCGTTGGCACCCATCGCCTCGGCATGCTGAATGAGAAGATCGAACGCCTCCTGGCGCGTCTGCTCGGCGAGCTTGGTATAGACCGTAATATTGCCGCCGAAGAAAATCTGAATCGCAGCGCCTAGATTGCCGACAACGCTGCGCGAGCGCACCGTCAGCCCTTTGACCATGCCCAGATGCCGCACGATCTTGTAGCCCGGCAAGTCATTCGTAGTGACGACGATCATGGAGGGCTCCGGCCGGTAGGATGATGGCGATGTTGCGCAATGAAGCTATGCCGAACGCGGCAGGGGTGATAGGGCGGTTTAGATTGTTTTGTGGTGTGGTCTAATGGCAAGTGGCGTTAAATTAGCGACAAGGCCGCTCATTCCTCGATGGCCCCGTCCCGCCGTAGCGTTCCGCGTAGCGGAAGGCGAAGGCGGATGGAGCGGGTGAAGGGAATCGAACCCTCGTCATCAGTTTGGAAAACTGTTGCTCTACCATTGAGCTACACCCGCGATCTCTGAGTGAGATCAGTATAAAGCAGCGCTTGAACCTTCGACTCTGCACCATCTCGCGTCCCCCTGATAGTCGGTTTCGCGGGCGATGTGAAGGCCTGGGAATGTTGGCAACCGATAGTGGCAAGCCGGACGTCAGCAACCCATGTGTTCGAACGGGCCCCGAAGCGTGAGGGTTTGACCCCAAACGCTTTACTCAAGCCTTGGCCGGAACGTGGCCAGCCAACTAATCTGTTTCCAAACTCTTTTCAGGAGCGATCAATGAGCCGCTTACATGGGCACGCAGAAGACCACCTGGGCGACCGCGTCGGCTGGCTGCGCGCCGCCGTGCTCGGGGCCAACGACGGCATCGTCTCGACGGCGAGCCTGATCGTGGGCGTTGCTGCCGCAGCCGCACAACCCGCCGACATTCTGCTCGCGGGGATCGCGGGCCTCGTGGCTGGCGCTATGTCGATGGCATCGGGCGAATACGTCTCGGTCAGCTCGCAAGCCGACGCCGAAACAGCCGACCTCAATCGCGAACGCGAAGAACTTGCCACCAATATCGAATTCGAGCGCGAAGAACTGGCACAGATCTACGTAGGTCGCGGTGTCGAGACGGGCCTCGCCCGCCAAGTCGCGCTGCAATTGATGGAAAAGGACGCACTCGGCGCCCATGCCCGCGAGGAACTCGGAATTTCAGAATTGACGACGGCGCGCCCGGTCCAGGCAGCACTTGCATCGGCAGCTTCCTTTGCCGTCGGCGCGGCCCTCCCACTTGCTGCTGTGCTGGCGTCGCCTGCCGACAAAGTCATCCCCATCGTGTCGATTGCCACGCTCGCCAGTCTGGCGCTGTTGGGCGCTGTTGGCGCCAAGGCCGGTGGCGCAGCCGTTATGAATGCCACAATGCGCGTCATGTTCTGGGGTGCGCTGGCGCTTGCCATCACCGCGGGAGTCGGAGCGCTCGTGGGTACGCAGATCTAGCGGCACTATTTCGCCGCAGGCGACGAAAAGGCCATGCGGCGCGCTGCACAGGCGGGTTACACCGCCACACGATCAGGAATATGGCAAAGGGCATATCATGCGATTGAACTACTCTGGCGCGAAAAGCTTGGCCCTCTGCTCGGCACTGACAAGTCTCATCGCCTTCAACGCGCCCACCTCGGCAACCGCACAAACATCGGAACGCACCATGACAACGACAACAGCATCGGGCCTGCAAATTACAGATACAGTGGTGGGCACGGGCCCGTCGCCAGAGTCTGGCCAGACCTGCGTCATGCACTACACCGGCTGGCTCTTTAAGGACGGCGCCAAGGCTGCGAAATTCGACAGCTCGCTCGATCGCGGCGATCCGTTTGAATTTTCGATCGGCAAGCGTCAGGTCATCGGCGGCTGGGACGAAGGCGTCGCCACCATGAAAGTCGGCGGCAAGCGCACGCTGATCATCCCGCCCGCTCTCGGCTATGGCGCGCGCGGCGCTGGCGGCTCCATCCCGCCGAACGCAACGCTCATGTTCGACGTCGAACTGCTCGGCGTTAAATGAAGGTTTGCGGCGGAGCGGGCTCTAGGAAATTACGACATGACTCTCGCGCCTTCTCCGTCCGCGGCACCCCAGCTCCGATATGAAATCGACGGCTCAATCGCCTGGATTACGATTGATAATTCCACGCGCTTGAATGCGCTGACAGCGGCCATGTGGGGCGCGATCCCGCAACGTGTCAGAGAGGCCGAGGACGACGACACGGTGCGCGTTCTCATCCTGCGCGGGGCAGGCAGCACAGCGTTTTCGGCCGGCGCCGATATTTCAGAGTTCGAAGCCGCAAGAACGGGCGACGCGGCCGCCCACTACGATCATCTCAATCATGCGGCCTTCGAAGCGCTGAGCGCGTGCACCAAACCGGTCATCGCCATGATCCACGGTTTCTGCATGGGCGGTGGCATGGCCATCGCCGCGTGCTGCGACCTGCGTTTGGCCGACGAGAGCGCGCAGTTCGCCATTCCCGCTGCAAAACTAGGCCTGGGCTATAATGCCAGATGGGTGCGCCCGTTGCTGGCGTTGACGACGCCAGCGCGCGTCAAGGAGCTGTTATTCACAGGCCGGCGCTACCCAAGCGCAGAAGCTCTGGCTATGGATCTCGTGAACCGGATTTATCCGGCCGACACTCTTGAGGCTGAAACACGCAGCCTCGCCGCGACGATCGCGGATAACGCACCGCTCACCGTGCGCGCTGCCAAACTCGCGATCGACGAACTGACACGGCGGCCGGAGAGCGCCGATACGACCCGGCTCGATGCCGCCGTGCAAGGCTGCTTCGACAGCTTCGACTACGCCGAGGGCCGCCGCGCTTTTCTGGAAAAGCGCAAACCCGATTTCAAGGGACGCTAGGTTTGAGACGCTTTAGCATGACGAGACTCCCGTTCGCCATCGCACTCGCGGCCATCATGACGCTGGAGCCCGGGCTGCCCGCCGCTGCCGCCGAGCAATGTTTCGACGCCAACGCTTTGGCGTCGCGGCCCGACGAGTTCAAACCTATCAAAGGCGTGCGCGCCTACGATGAGCCAGCCGCCCCGCGCAAGCTCGTCCCGGCCGCGCCCGTCGCGCAAGCTCTGCGCGGCGCCATACGCCGTGTCAAACTGCCGGCGGGAAGCGCTAAGCTGATCGCGCTGACGTTCGATTTGTGCGAGCAGCCCGGCGAACTGGCTGGCTATGACGGCGCTATTTTCGATTACCTGCGCGCGCAAGGCGTCAAGGCAACGTTGTTCACGGGCGGCAAGTGGATGCGTTCGCACGCGGTCCGCATGCAGCAATTAATGACCGACCCGCGTTTCGAGATTGCCAATCACTCCGAAGCCCACCGCAATTTGCGGTTACTAGACACCGGCGCACTGCGCGAAGAGATCCTCGGGCCCCAGCGTTCATACGAGGCCGCACGGGCCGGCCTCGCCGCATCCAAATGTTTCGCCAAGGCGCCTGATGCCCTCGCGCGCATTCCGGCCCGCATGGGCCTGTTCCGCTTTCCGTTTGGCGCCTGCAACGCGCAGGATCTCGAGGCCGTCAACGGCGCTGGCTTGCTCGCCATCCAATGGGACCTGTCGACAGGTGACCCATCACCCGGCCAATCGGCCGAAGCAATCGCCAGCGCTATGTTGAAGGCCAAGCCAGGGTCCATTCTCATTGCGCACGCCAACGGCCGCGGCTATCACACGGCCGCCGCCCTGCCGCTCGCGATCCCGCAATTGAAAGCCAAGGGCTTCGAATTCGTCACCGTCAGCGAACTGCTGGCGGCCGGCACTCCCGAGATCGTGCAGACGTGCTACGACAATCGCCCAGGCGACAGCGACAAGTACGACAAGCTCTTTCCACTGCACGGCAAAGAGCCCAAGCCACCCGAGCCCGCGATCAATGTCCCAAGACTCGAGCCCGACGCCACCGTTCCTCGCTGAGCACGTGTCGCTCGCTCCCGATCGCGGGGCTGGCCTCACCGTGACCTTGGCGCGCTTGCCCATGAGTCAAGCGACCGACCTTGGCCTAGCGTTTGCTGCCATTGAGCCCTGGGTGAAATATCCCTACCCGGCTTCCGCGCTCGCCGCCTACTTTGCAGACGGCGATCACAGTGCGCCACGGCTTGCCATTCGCGTCGGCGATCAGACCGCAGGCGTGATCGGTCTCCGGCTCAATTGGCTGTGTGGTCCATATCTGCAATTTTTGGGCCTGCTGCCGCCCTTCCAAGCCCATGGCCTGGGCACACTCGTTCTCGACTGGATCGATGCGGAGACGCGCCGCAGTGGCCAGCGCAATATTTTCGTCGCCACGTCCGACTTCAACGCCTCGGCCCGGCGATTTTACATGCGCCACGGATTCCTCGAGGTCGGAAGCCTGAAAGGCCTCGTCCGCGATGACCGCGACGAGATTTTGCTGCACAAAAAATTGTGATAAAAATTTCGATTTCGCGCCGCACAGTAGGGAACAAATTTCAAATTGCCGTAACACCTTGATGAGGCAGGGGCGCCAACGCCCATAGTTCAGGCGATTCCAAAACGAAGCCACAGTGTGACTGTCACGCGTTGCGCGCGATCTCAAATTTTAGATAAGTCGGGCACGCACCATATTATTGCAGTGCACGATGTTTTTCGCTTGATCGATGCCGAGGCGCACCACTAGTCTCGCCCATCGCTTGAGATCGGACGGGTCGAGCGAAAATATAGGGCCACTCGAGTGGCTCACTTCGAGGAGGAAACAAACGTGGATTTTACGGATCGGCTTAGTTTAGCTGCCGCAATGGCTTCGTTCGTCTTCGTCGCGGCGATTATTTTCGGGCTTGTTTGATTTCGCCTAACCACTGAAATAAATGAAAGCGCGGCTCGACGGCCGCGCTTTCATTTTTTCCACATCACGATTGAAGCGAGTTCAACAATTCTGACCCACCGCTCAACTGGCGGCGCGCGGAACGCGTGTCGCCGCGCGCAAAGAAAAACAATACTGGCGCGCCATCTACTGATCGAAGAGTCAAAACTTTGGCGCGCCAGTATAACGTCCGTCAGGCGACTTTGACGCGCGTGCTCACGGGATCGTAGTTGAGCACCGGCGCCAGCCACCGCTCAGCTTCAATGAGCGTCCAGCCTTTGCGATCAGCATAGTCCTGGGCCTGATCGCGCTCAACCTTGCCGACGCCGAAGTAGTGGCTCTCAGGGTGCGCAAAATAGAGGCCGGAGACGGCCGAGCCCGGCCACATCGCAAAACTCTCGGTCAGCTTGATGCCAGTGGCGCGTTCGACATCCATGAGCGACCACAGCGTCGCTTTCTCGGTGTGATCGGGCTGGGCTGGATATCCGGGTGCGGGGCGGATGCCCTTGTACTCTTCTAAAATGAGCTGCTCGGGGACAAGTTTTTCGTCGCGCGCATGGCCCCATAGTTCGCGCCGCACGCGTTCGTGCATGCGTTCGGCAAACGCTTCCGCCAGCCGGTCGCAGAGCGCCTTGAAGATAATGCGCCCGTAGTCGTCGGTCTTCTTGAAATGCTTTTCCAAGGCCTCTTCTTCGCCAAGACCGGTCGTTACCGCGAAGCCGCCGATGTAATCGGCTAGGCCCGTGGATTTGGGCGCAATGAAGTCGGCAAGCGCCATGTGCGAGCGTGTGCGCGTGGGATCGCGCGCGATCTGCTGGCGGAGCGTGTAGAGCGTTTGCAAAGGTGCGCCGCGATCTTCGCTTGCATAAACCTCGATATCATCGCCGGCCGAATTTGCGGGCCAAAACCCGATGACTGCGTTGGCCTTCACCCACTTTTCGCGCACGAGGCGCGCAAGCAATTCCTGGGCGTCGTTGAAAAGTTTTTGGGCCTCGACGCCGACCTTGTTGTCTTTGAGAATCTGCGGATAGCGGCCAGCCAATTCCCACGTCTGGAAGAAGGGCGTCCAGTCTATGTAGGGCACGAGTTCGGCAAGAGAATAATCGGCAAAGGTGCGCGCGCCAAGGAACGAGGGCTTTTGCGGATTATAGTTTGCAAAGTCCGGCTTGAAGGCATTGGCGCGGGCCTGTACCAGCGTAATGCGCTGCTTCTTCAACTCGTTGGCCAGATGCGCCTCGCGCACCTTGACATACTCGGCCTTGATACCCGCGACGTAGGGCACGCTTTCGGTTTCAGAAAGAAGGTTGGAGACGACGCCCACCGCACGGCTGGCATCGAGGACGTAGAGCGCTTGGCCCGCCATGTAGTTGGGGCTGATTTTCACGGCCGTGTGAACACGGCTCGTGGTGGCGCCGCCTATCAGCAGCGGGCACTTGAAACCCTCGCGCTCCATCTCGGCCGCCACGAAGCACATCTCGTCGAGCGAGGGCGTGATCAAACCCGACAGCCCGATGATGTCGACCATCTCGCGCTTGGCAGTTTCGAGTATTTTGGCCGCCGGCACCATGACGCCGAGATCTATCACCTCGTAGTTGTTGCACTGGAGCACGACGCCGACGATGTTCTTGCCGATGTCGTGGACGTCGCCCTTGACGGTCGCCATCAGGATTTTGCCGGCGGCGGGCCGCGACTCCAGCCCCGACGCCAATTTTTCGGCTTCGAGAAACGGCTGCAAATAGGCGACAGCCTGCTTCATGACACGCGCCGATTTGACGACCTGCGGCAGGAACATTTTGCCGGCACCAAAGAGATCGCCGACGACGTTCATGCCGGCCATCAGCGGGCCTTCAATGACGTGCAGGGGCTTGGGGAGCTTTTGGCGCGCTTCTTCGGTATCGAGTTCGATGAAGTCGGTGATGCCGTGCACGAGCGCGTGCGTCAGGCGATCCTCGACCGAGGTATCGCGCCACTTCAAATCCTTCTCGACCTTCTTGGCGCCATCGCCCTTGTAGCGCGGTGCGGCTTCGAGCAGCCGGTCGGTGGCGTCGGCGCGGCGATTGAGCACGACGTCTTCGCACAGGTCGCGCAGTTCAGGCGGGATGTCGTCGTAAAGCGCGAGCTGGCCAGCATTGACGATGCCCATATCCATGCCGGCTTGGATGGCATGATATAGGAAGACCGAATGCATGGCCCCGCGCACCGGCTCGTTGCCGCGAAAGCTGAACGAGAGATTCGAGACGCCGCCCGAAATATGCACGAGCGGCATTTTTTCTTTGATCTGCCGTGTGGCCTCGATGAAGTCGATGCCGTAGCCGTTGTGCTCCTCGATACCGGTCCCGACCGCGAAAATATTGGGATCAAAAATAATGTCTTCAGGCGGAAAGCCTACTTTTTCAGTCAGCAGCTTGTAAGCCCGTTCACAGATCGACACCTTGCGTTCGACGGTGTCGGCTTGTCCCTGTTCGTCGAACGCCATCACGACGACGGCAGCGCCGTAACGCAATACCTTCTTGGCTTGAGCGAGAAACTGCTCCTCGCCCTCTTTCATCGAGATCGAGTTGACGATCGCCTTGCCCTGCACGCATTTGAGGCCGGCTTCGATGACGGTCCATTTCGAACTGTCGATCATGACGGGCACGCGCGAGATGTCGGGCTCGGACGCGATCATGTTGAGGAACGTGTGCATGGCCTTCTCAGAATCGAGCAGGCCCTCGTCCATATTGATGTCGATGATCTGCGCGCCGCTTTCGACCTGCTGGCGCGCAACCGAAAGCGCGGCCTGATAATCGTTGGCCTCGATCAATTTACGGAACTTCGCCGAGCCCGTGACATTCGTGCGCTCACCGACGTTGATGAACGACTGCGCTGCATTCGAGGTGGTCATTGAGAGGATTTATCCAAATCGAAATGGCGATGCTGCAAAGGGCGGATCGAGGCAATCACCTCGAAATCGCGATCGCAATGAAGTAGTTCTGCGTTGTTTTCAAGGGCAAGCTGCGCGATACAGCAATCAATGCTGCTTCGGACCGTTTTGCCCACGCGCCGAAGTTCGAAATAGATACGGGCTGCTGCAATCCATGTTTGGTCCGAAATCTTGAGCTGCTCTTGGACTGCGAGCGCGCTGTGAATATACGTCCATTCCGCGTCATTGAGCGCTCCCTGGAGCACTTCACACAGAACAACCGGGGCCGTTGCAACGATTTGCTGACCCACGCCATCGCTTAGTAGGCGTGCTCTCCTCCCGGACCGGTCCCGGAAAACATTGATCCAGACGGACGTGTCAATCAGGATCACGTTCGCCCGCTCTCATTGCCTTGTAGTCATAGTCATCACGAAGTTTAACTTTGCCAACGAGGTCTAGCATGTCGTCAATAGGGCGGCGTGGCGCACTTTGGCGGCCGATCAGGTCGCGCAGCGCCTTCTCGATTAGCTTTTCACGGTCATGCTCTCCAGTCAGGCGCTCTGCCTCACTGAGAAGGTTCTCATCTACGGTTACATTAATTCCCATCGGTCATCTCCAAATCTCGATCCGCGACCGGCTGGCATATCTTGAAATTACTACACTTAAGCTCGGCAAATTTCCACTCAGATATCCGCTGCTACTGCCCCGTCACGGTAGCAAGTGACGGCGTCAGAAGCGGGTGGATATAGATCCAGAACGCGGTCGTCAGGGCTAAGACAGCCAGCGCCACCACCACTGGATCGTGCCACGTGCGGGCCGGCGCTAAAACTGTGATCTTGGCTTGGTCTTCCTTCATCTCGAAGTTGACGCCTTCAAAGCGGCTCGACATGGCTTCGCGCACCACATGGGCCAGAATCGGAATGAAAAGCGTCCACGCCCGGCGTGTTAGTAGGCCAGCCGGCCAGCCGATATTGGGGTCCACGATCCACAACTCGCTGGTCGTCGTCACCTTGTCGGGCGACAGCAGCGTGCGCACGAAAACCGAGTAGCTTTCCGGGAAGTAGGCCTTGGCCTTCTGCCGCACAGTTTCGCTGAGTTCGGTATCCAGCGCCTTCAATTCCTTGAATAATTGGGCGCGAATATCGTCGGACGCAAGACTAATGTTCGGGTCTGCCGCCGTGAGTACGGACGGCAGCTCGATTTTGATAACACGCATTACTAATCAACTCCCGGCCCGTGCAGCCCCCCGGCCATCACAAACGCACGTGCGCTCCTTAGCACACGTTAGGGGACAATATCACCACACCTCACCGCACGCGGCGTTATTGCGGCCGCCGTTTGTTGTAGGGACGCCACAATGGCAATTCATTTCATGCTGCGACTTTCGTTCCTTTGGCAGCGATTGCCGCCAATTGCTCGACCAGCGCGCGCACGCCCCTGATGCGGGCCTCCGGCAAATCCCAATCGCCACGGAATACAAGCTTATGGTCGGGCTGCAATTTGGCGAGCGCGCGTGAGGCCTGCAGAAACGCGGCAAGCCCCTGGGCGTTGGCGAACTGGTTGCGGCGGAACGATACCACCGCACCGCGCGAGCCGGCGTCGACTTTGGCAATGCCGGCCTGGCGGCACAGCCCCTTGATTTCCATAACGTCGAGCAGATGGGAAACCTCCGATGGGAACTCGCCGAAGCGATCGACCAGCTCTGACGCAAAGCCGTCGATATCGGCGCGCGTCTCCAAGCTCGACAGGCGGCGATAGAGCCCGAGCCGCAAATGCAGATCGGAAACATAGGTTTCTGGGATGAGCACCGACGTGCCGAGCGCAATTTCCGGGCTCCACTTATCGGCCGCGTCCTGCAGATCGCCGCCCTTGAGCGCGCTGACCGCCTCTTCGAGCATCGATTGATAAAGCTCAAACCCGACTTCGCGGATATGGCCGGACTGTTCTTCGCCAAGCAAATTGCCACCGCCGCGAATGTCGAGGTCGTGCGAGGCGAGCGAGAACCCGGCGCCAAGCGTATCGAGCGACTGCAAAACCTTGAGACGCTTCTCGGCGCCCTCGGTCAGCTTTTGCCCGGGCGGAGTGGTGAAATACGCGTACGCGCGCCGCTTCGAGCGCCCGACACGGCCGCGCAACTGATAAAGTTGGGCCAGGCCGAACATATCGGCGCGATGCAAAATCATGGTGTTGGCGTTGGGCAC
Organism: Hyphomicrobium sp.; assembly: GCA_031414095.1. Classification (GTDB taxonomy): domain Bacteria; phylum Pseudomonadota; class Alphaproteobacteria; order Rhizobiales; family Hyphomicrobiaceae; genus JANNFX01. The sequence goes on from JANNUW010000412.1 coordinate 12,841, forward strand.
ATCGAGGCCCGATTCCACGATAGCGGTCGACAGCAACACGTCGTACTCGCCCTCGTAGAACGCGGTCATCACGTCTTCGAGTTCCGTCGGCGTCAGCTGTCCGTGGGCGCGCGCCACCTTCAATTCGGGCACAGCTTCGCGCAGGAACTCGGCCACCTCGTCAAGGTCGGAGATGCGCGGCACCACGTAGAAACTTTGCCCGCCGCGGGCCCGTTCGCGCTTCAAGGCATCAGTCAGAATGACGGGATCAAACGGCGAAATATACGTGCGTACCGCCAGCCGGTCGACCGGCGGCGTCGTGATGAGCGAGAGTTCGCGCACGCCGCTCAGCGCCAGTTGCAAGGTGCGCGGGATCGGCGTCGCCGTAAGTGTGAGAACATGCACATCCTCGCGCAGCGCCTTGAGGCGCTCCTTGTGCGAGACGCCAAAGTGCTGCTCCTCATCGACCACCAAAAGGCCGAGCCGGGCGAATTCGATCTGCTTGCCGAGCAGCGCGTGGGTGCCGATAACGATGTCGATCTGACCCGACTTCAGGCCTTCTTTGGCCTCGGCCAAATCCTTGCTGGCGACGAGGCGCGAGGCTTGCGCGATGTTCATGGGCAAACCGGCAAACCGCGCCTTGAAGGTCTTGTAGTGCTGCCGCGCCAGCAGGGTCGTGGGCACCACCACAGCGACTTGCAAGCCGCCCATCGCCGCGATGAAAGCCGCGCGCAACGCGACTTCGGTTTTTCCAAAACCGACGTCGCCGCACACCAGGCGGTCCATGGGGCGGCCCGATGCGAGATCGCCCACCACGGCGTCGATGCTGGCGGCTTGATCCTCGGTCTCCTCATAAGGAAAGCGCGCGACGAATTCATCCCACGATCCAGCCGGCGGCGCCAGCGCAGGCGCTTCTTTCAACTGCCGCAGCGCCGCAATCTTAATCAGCTCGGATGCGATTTCGCGCAAACGCTTCTTCAGCCGCGCTTTACGCGATTGCCACGCGACGCCACCGAGCCGGTCGAGCTGACTGTCGCCGCCGTCATCGGTGCCGTAACGCGTTAGCAGTTCGATGTTCTCGACGGGCAGATAGAGCTTGTCGCCGCCCGCATAGATGAGTTCCAGGCAGTCATGCGGCCCGCCCAGCGCAGTGATTGTTTTGAGGCCGGCAAACCGCCCGATGCCGTGATCCGCATGAACGACGAGATCGCCGTTCGACAGGCTCGTCGCTTCCGTTAAAACGTCGGCGGCCTTACGCGCCTTGCGCCGTGGCCGCACCAGACGGTCGCCCAGAATATCCTGCTCGCCGATGACGGCGAGTTCGGGCGTCTCAAATCCCTGTTCGAGACCGAGCACGCCAAGTCCCGCGACGCCGCTTGGCAATGCGAGTGCGTCGGCATAGCTTTCGATCTTGACTGCCGATTTCAGTCCATGATCCGACAGCAGTGTCGCCAGCCGCTCACGCGCGCCTAGTGTCCAAGACGCGATGATCACACGCCGCCGGCTATCGAGCAGAGCCTTGACGTGCGCCGTCACCGCATCGAACACGTTGAGGTCGGCGTTCTGGCGCTCTATTGCAAACGTACGCCCGCTCCGGCCTCTGTAAGGCCGTACGTTGGGTCGTTCGGCTTCGTCAAACGGCGTCAGGCGCAGGATCTGAGACCCAGCGAGCGCCTTGCCCCAAGACTTGCCGTCGAGGAACATCAGCTGCTGTGGTACCGGCTTATAAGGTGGCGCCCCAAATGCCGTGGTTTCGAGACCGTCGGTGCGGGCTGAATAATGTTCGTTGATCTGATCGAAGCGGGCCTTGACGGCTTCTTCGGCCATATGATCGAACGACACGCCAGCCCTGGGAACATAGTCAAACAGCGTTTCCAAGGTCTCATGGAAAAACGGCAGCCAGTGCTCCTGTCCGGGATAGCGATGGCCCGCGCTTACGGCCTCATACATCGGATCGTTGCCAGTCGCGCCGCCAAAAAGTTCGACATAGCGTTTGCGGAACAAGGCAACGGGCGCCTCACCGAAGGCGAGCTCCGATGTCGGCATCAACGTGAGCTTCTGCACTGGCTTGGTCGAGCGCTGCGTTTCCACGTCGAAGGCTTTAATGCTTTCGATGGTGTCGCCGAAAAAATCGAGACGCACGGGGTTGGAGCGGCCCGGCGTGAACAAATCGAGGATACCGCCGCGCACCGCGTATTCGCCGGGCTCCATGACCGTCGATGAGCGCGTGTAGCCGGCGAGCGACAGGCGTTTCATCAGCTCGCCCATGTCGACGCGCTGGCCGGCCGCTAAGAGCTTCATGGAGTTGCGAACGAACTGACGCGGTGGCACGCGCTGTAAAATGGCATTGACCGTTGTCAGCACGAGTGTCGGATCTTTTCGGCTGCCCGCCACGAGCCGCCCTAGCGCTGTCACACGCTTAGCGGCTATTTCCGCGTTGGGGCCGACGCGATCATAAGGAACGGTGTCCCACGCCGGGAACGGGATAGCCTTGACTTTGGGGGCGAAAAATTTAAGCGCGGTCTCGAGAGCGTCGAGCCGGCGATCGTCGCGCGCGACATGCAAATGCAGGCCAGCGCCGGCGTCGCTGCTCGCTTCCTGCACGAGTTGAGCAAGGACGAGCGCGTCCATGCCTTCGGGCACGCCCGACAGGGTGAGATTGGGCACGAGGGTTGGTGTCAAAGCGGTCTTGGTCAACGTCAGTTCAGTCCATGAAAGCGGCGCATGGCCATAACGAGATGTGCGAATTTGTCATCTGGCTCGCTACTGGGCGTCAACAGCCAGCGCTGCAGATCGGCTTCGGTCACGGCGAGAAAGTCTTCAAATAGGTCGAGGTCTGCGCCTGCCATATGAGGCAGTTGCGCGCTCGCATAGCGGCCGACCAGAATATCGAGCTCTTTGGTGCCCCGATGCGTCGCGCGCCACACGGCGCGGCGACGGCGCATATCGAGCTCGCCGGCGCCGCCTTCTGTTTCACGTTTTGACGTCATGCCGCCCACCAAAAGGGGACATTATCATCGGGCTGGGTCCACTGCTGTCCGGTCGGCAACGCTCCTGCCATATTCCCGTCATGGCCGCGAAGGCGGCCATCCACGACAAGTCTCCGCGGGGGGAGTCGTCGAGCTTGAAGTGAGCTGCTGCAACAGGCAGTTCTATTTGCACAACTGAGATCGTTGAGGCCTGCCGTGGATGGCCGCCGTCGTGCTCCGCACGCAGCCGCGTGACGCGGCCATGACGTGGTGGGGAGGAAGTCTTGGTTGACAAAAACAAAATCTATCCCCGCTTCGGGTTCGGCCAAATCGCAATCGTCTTTTTCATTTGTCATGCAAAGACCTGCGCTTGGGGTGTCATTGCAGGCGGAGCTTGCTGTGGCCGCGTCATCAATATCTTCACCGGTCGAACTCGTTGAACCCTGGGTCCTTGGGCGAAGCCCGAGGATGACGGTCTTTGTAGTCAAGCGACAACCCCCTCGGAGTGAGCGTGGTGAGACGCGGGATTTCTCGCACGCTGCCCTTGAC
>JANNUW010000413.1:0-1153 GCA_031414095.1 Hyphomicrobium sp.
GGAAGATGATGAGGATGACCAAATATCATGTTCGGAAGGCAGACAAATAGTGAGGGACAGAGCTTATCGCCAAGTGCGCCCCGTAAAATGCGAAGGATCCATTTATAAATATCGGGCGCTGAAACGTGGCAAGTCTTGGAGTGTCCGCGTCGATTCGTATTCCGGCAGGATTGTGGGTGTACGTCCACTCGGCGGATATTGATTGTCGTCAAATCGGCACCTCAGCGGGAAAATTTGCTGAGTTTTTTACGAAGGACGGTCAAATGGTCAGGTACGCAATTGGACTCCTGTTTGCGCTCGGTCTGATGCCCATGCCAGTAGCAGAGGCATCAGTCATTCCTGGTGAAGAACATTGCGTTGTCAATGTTCCTTCAGGGGATAAGCTCAACATCCGCAGCGGGCCTTCAACGAAAGCTCAAATTGTAAGCCGCAAACGGTATGGCTCTTGCGGCATTACCGTGGTGGGCAACTGTCGGGCCCAATGGTGCCCGGTAGAGGATGGGCACATGAAGGGATGGGCCAATCGGCGGTTTCTCTCAATGGTCTCGCCATCTCTCTATTGCACGGTTAATCAGGGTCGTCGGAATGTAGTAAGGGCATTTCCCTCACCTCAATCGCGGGTACTGGTTACCCTCAATAGGCACACATGTGGGATAGCCTTTCTGCCGTATGCCCGAGACGGTTGGCAGAAAATCCGGGTGAATGGATGGGAAGGATGGATAGCCCGCATCCAAGTGAGTGGCCAATGAAGCTAGTGCTTTAGCGGGTGGCCATTCCAGTGGTCTAGCGCCGTTTGGCATCGGATTTCATTTTGATGAAAATAATGCAGTTGAGTTTCGTAAGGAGACTTCCGGCGATCACACATTCCTCATGTTGTGGACCATTTCCAGGATTTATTCCCCGGCGAATAATTCATCTTTTTCATAAAACAGAAAAATGTCCGGTAGCAGACAAACAAAGGACATCTCGTCGGGAATTTCAGACTTCTTCAATTGACCCTATGTATGGACCGCCTGCGTTTCGCAAGAGGGACTATGCTGGGTATCGGAAGTCGCTGATATGTATCCGGCCTGTTTGATCGGCTCGCGGGCCGTGGCCTTGATGGGAATACGCACGCGCCATTGGTCTCATTAGCGGACAGGTTCACAGGAAC
>JANNUW010000414.1:0-15433 GCA_031414095.1 Hyphomicrobium sp.
ATCAACTTCAACGCCCGCGTTTCCGGAGCAGCAAAAGAAAACAAGCGCAATCTTGTCATCGGCTGGGGTTCGGGCTTCTGGGTCGGCACTGACTATTGGGTGAAAATTGCCAAGGGACCGAATCCCGCAGCAGCCCAGAAACTGCTTGCCTTCTATTCTAAGCCCGAGACTCAAGCCGAGCTTGTAAAGCACCTCACCTATGGTGTGCCAACACTCGCCGCCTATGACCTCATGTCACCGGAGCTCCGGGATTCACTGCCGACAGCACCCGACAAGGCTGCATCGGCTGCGGTCTACAGTGACGAATTCTGGGTCGACCAACAGGCAAAGGCGACCGAACGCTTCAACACCTGGGTTTCCCAGTAAGCATCAACAAACAGGCGGGCATCCTTCGCGGGTGTCCGCCAGTTGCATCCTGCTGCCAATAAATGGAGTACCCATGACACATTCAGCCCTGACCCCGACGTTGCTAAACGAGGAGCTGCAGTCCGTGCTGCGCGATGCGGAGGCCCGTTACGTGGCGGCCAATCCCGGCAGCGCAAAACTCAGCAGCGAAGCCCAGGGGCATTTGCCCGGCGGCAACACGCGCACAACGGTTCATTACTCGCCCTTTCCCCTCTATATCGCAAAGGGTGAAGGAAGCCGGCTCACCGATGTTGACGGCCACAGCTATATCGACTTCATCAATGAATACACCGCCGGAGTCTTCGGCCATTCCAACGCCCTCATTGCCGAGACAATTTCGCGGACAATCGCGCAGGGCCTGAATTTCGGTGCGCCAACCGAGCATGAGGTGAAGCTTTCGGGGGAATTGCGAAAACGCTTTCCCGCCATGGAACTCTTGCGGTTCTGCAATTCCGGCACCGAAGCAAATCTTCTTGCCATGGCCACCGCAAGGGCGGTTTCCGGCAAGGACGCCATCATGATCTTCAATGGCGCCTACCATGGCAGCATCTTCTATTTCAGCCATGGGCCCTCGCCGCTCAATATGCCGTTCCCAGTCGTCACGTCCACCTTCAACGATCCCGAGAAAGCGGCTTCCGACATTGCCAAGCACGCCGGCAAACTTGCCGCCGTGATCGTTGAGCCAATGCAGGGTGGAGCTGGTGCACTTCCTGCCACGGCAGCCTTTATCGCGGCGCTTCGAGAAGCAACTGAACGGCATGGCGTACTGCTGATTTTCGATGAAGTCATGACATCGCGGGTTCATTTCGGCGGGTTGCAGGCGCATTTCGGCGTGAAGCCTGACCTCGTTGCGCTTGGCAAGTATATTGCTGGCGGCCTCTCGATCGGCGCATTTGGCGGCCGTGCCGACATCATGCGGCGGTTTGATCCGTCAAAACCCGGGGCTTTCCCGCATGGCGGCACCTTCAACAACAACGTGGTGGCCATGTCCGCAGGTTACGTGGCGCTGAGCAAAGTCCTCACCCGCGAGGCGTCCGACCGGATGAACGCGCTAGGCGACCGTTTGCGGGTAAAGCTCAACGGCCTTGCCTCGAAACATGCCCTGCCCATTGCAGCAACCGGATTTGGATCGATCTTTGGCATTCATTTTCATGAAGGTCCCTTGCGAAACATCGATGATCTTGATCATGGTGAAGCTGGACGCGAGAGCGAAGTGGCCGATCTCAAGAAGCTGTTTCATCTCGATATGATTGACAGCGGCATCTATATCGCGCGCCGCATCATGGGAAACCTGTCAGTTGAAACGACCGAGGCGGAAACCGACAAGCTTGTTGCAGCGGTCGACGAGTTCCTGGCAAGCCGGAAAAACCTGTTCAAAGCCGTCTTCAGCCGATGACGCCGTTAAAGGGCTGCGCTGATGATTTCCGCGGCATCTTCAATGTCGCCCACGATTGCATCGCGCACCTGAGCCGGCTTGCAGGCCTTTATCGCCTGCAGGGCACTGTGGTGATGAACATAGACTGGCTGCTTCTTCGCGGCGAACACGCGCTGCTGGAGGTGGAGCAAGGGACCGGCTTGGAGCCACAGCGACTCGATCATCTTGACAAGAGTTGGCATGTTCGAGGCGGTGTAAAGCGTGAAGTGGAATTCGCGGTTCCACGCCAATGTCTCCGTATTGCTGCCTGCCGCCTTGGACTCCATCAGGCTCGTCATGCGCGCCATGTGGGCCAGCATCTCGGGAGTCACGTGGCGCGCGCCCTCTTCCGCCGCCAGGCCTTCAAGCGAGGTGCGGATGCGGGTGATCTCGTTGAAGCGTTCGCGGGTAAATACCGGCAAGGAGACACTACGATTTGGCAGAAGCGTCAGCACATGTTCGGCAACCAGCCGGCGCAGTGCCTCACGCACCGGCATCACGCTGATGCCAAAGGAACTGGCAAGCGAGCGGATCGTCATGGTAGAGCCCGGGGCGATTTTGCCGGACATCAACGCCTGCTTGAGCTGCTCGTAGACTTCCTCATTCAGCGTGCTACGGCTGAGTTTAGGAACGTCGAACCACGACTCGGATTCATCAGAGAGAAGCTGAGTTTCGCGCGAAAATGCTGCCATTTTATTTACCTGTCCCTAAGCCTCTCCCTGCTGAAGGAAGCATAACAGCTTGTAATGAGTGATCACAAAAAACGCAAATGCAATCGGAGATAACCAGCGCTGCAACCGGAAGTCCCACCCTAGCCTTGCGCAGCGCAGAGGAAGTCCGGAGGTCCGTCCGGCGCTCGCGGCGTTTAAGTACGCTCCGCAATTCGGTTATGCTCCTCCCGCTGATGGCCTTGCTGATCTTTGCCTTTACCGTGCCTATTTTGCTGTTCATGTACAGGTCGATTGACAACGGCCTGCTGCATCGTACTTTTCCACAAACCAATGCGGCATTGCAGGCATGGACTTCGCCTGCCGTCATTCCCGATGCGGCCTATGCGGCACTTGCGGCTGACCTGAAAGCGATTCCCGGTTCAAATGAATTGGCGATCATCGCCCGCAACCTCAACAATTTCGAGGAAGGGTTCCGCAGCCTGCTTATGAAAACAACAAACCGCCTGCCGAAAACGGAACCGCCATCCTGGAAGGAAACCCTGGTGGAAATCGACAAGCGCTGGCTTGACCCTGACCGCTGGGCCGTCCTCAAATTCCAAACAGGCGCGCTGACCGCAGGCTTCGTTCTCGCCGCCGGTGATTTGAAACAGGACAGCAATGGTGAGATCGTCCGCCAGCCACCGGAACAGCGTCTTTATATTCCCCTGCTCCTGCGAACCTTTGAAATCAGCCTGACGGTTGCAGTCATTTGCCTGCTGCTCGGCTATCCGACCGCCTATGTGCTCACCCGGCTTTCGCCCTTCATGGCCGGGCTGCTGATGATTGCCGTTTTGCTGCCGTTCTGGACATCGCTTCTGGTGCGGACAACATCTTGGATCATCATCCTGCAGGGCAATGGGCCGTTGAACGGCTTGCTGCAACTGGCGGGCATTATCCAGCAGCCGCTGGAACTGATCTTCAATCGCTTTGGCACTCTTCTGGCGATGTCGCATGTGCTTCTGCCCTACATGATCCTCCCGCTCTACAGCGTGATGAAATCAATACCTGAAAGCCACATGCGCGCCGCGCATTCGCTGGGGGCGAACCAGCGCGTTGCCTTCCTGCGGGTTTACCTGCCGCAGACCATGCCGGGAATCGGCGCGGGGCTCATGTTCGTTTTTATTCTGGCGCTTGGCTATTATATCACGCCGGCGCTGGTCGGCGGCCCGCGCGACCAGATGATCAGCTACATGATTACCTACCATGTCAACGAAGTGGTCAACTGGGGCATGGCCTCGGCGCTCGGCCTCATGCTGCTGGCCACCACCATCATCCTGCTCGTCATCTTCAGCAGGCTGGTGAAACTCAGCCATTTCATGAGGTAGCACATGGGCCTGCCTCACCACGCATCCGCCGAGGACCGGTTCTGGTACTTCCTGTCCCGCGGCATCTGTTTTGCCGTACTGGGCTTTCTTGTCCTGCCAATCTTCGTCATCATTCCGATGTCGTTCACGGCGGGCAATCTCCTGGTCTTTCCGCTCCCTGGCCTGTCACTGCGATGGTATCAAAGCCTTCTTAATGGTGACGCCTGGATCGATGCGGCGAAAAACAGCCTCTTTATCGGGCTAGCATCGACAGCCCTTGCCATGGTCCTTGGCACCTTGGCGGCTACGGGGCTGTCGCGGATGAGTTTTGCGCTGAAGCCCGCCATTATTGGCTTCATCCTCTCGCCGCTGCTGATTCCGATCGTGATCACGGCCGTCGGCATGTATTTCCATTTTGCGGATATCGGGCTTAGCGGCACCTATCTGGGGCTCATTCTGGCCCACACGGTACTCGCCGTTCCCTTCGTCGTCATCACCGTGCTGGCTTCGCTCGAAGGCTTTGACAACAATCTGCTGCGGGCCGCCGCCACGCTTGGCGCGCCGCCATTCACGGCCTTCCGGCGCGTGACATTACCGATCATCTTTCCGGGCATTGCCTCGGGCGGCCTGTTTGCTTTCGTCACATCTTTCGACGAAATTGTCGTGACCCTGTTTCTGGCGGCGCCCACGCAGCGTACCCTGCCCCGACAAATTCTCAGCGGGGTTCGGGAATATGTCAGTCCGGGCATCGCCGCGGTAGCGACATTGCTTATCGTCCTGTCTGCCCTATTGCTATTGACCGTCCAGTTGCTTGAAAGGCGAGGCAGGCGATTGGCCAGGAGCGGCCGCATCCGTAGCTAAGGTCATTCCCCATTGCTCCAAAACCATGCCCAATGTGATTTACCCACCATCGCCCGCATTGGCCGACCACAAATTATCAAATTTCCTATTGTGATCACAGAGTATGTGATGCTAGCCTAGAGGGATCGTGGCGTGAGTTTCCTTGAACTTGGGCTGGGGTTTTTGACGAAGAGACGAGCGTCCGCAATGAAGTTCAAATGCGATGAATGAACGAAGCACCGGCAAAACAAAGCTTTCGGATTTTGATCCGATCCTGCTGGCAGTGCTGTCCAACCGCTTCGAATCGATCATCCGCGAGATGAGCAACACGGTCATGAAGGCAAGCAGGTCAAGCGTGATCAAAAATGCGCGGGACATGTCATGCGGAATCCTGACTTATGACCACCGGCTGGTTTCCGTTGAGGAAGCGCTGCCAATTCACGTGACCGCCCTTGAACTGACGACCAAGCCCATCACCGGGTTTTTTGATGACGTCAAGGATGGCGACGCTTACCTGAACAACAGCCCTTTTTACGGCGGAACCCACCATGCCGACCTTACACTTTGCGTTCCGGTATTTTGCGAGGGCGAGCCGCTTTTCTGGACCCTCGCACGATCTCACCACGCCGACATCGGCGCACCGGAGCCCACAACCTATCTGCCCTATGCCAAGACAATTTATGAAGAAGGGCTGCATTTTCCCTGTGTAAGAATCCAGGAGAACGGTGTGGACAAGGCAGATATCATCCGCATCGGGCTTCAAAAAATCAGGGCGAGCAATATCTGGCACGGCGACTACCGCGCCCAGGTTGGCGCTTGCCGCACCGGTGAAAGGCGCTTGAAGGAGCTTGTAAAAAAATACGGCCTTGCGACCGTGAAGGATTTCATTGAAGCTTGGATGGATTATGGCGAGCAGCGCGCCATCTCAGCAATCCGGGCATTGCCAGCAGGCACCTTTACCTATGAGGTGAAACACGATCCAGTGCCGGGGGTTGCCGACGCAGGTGTGCCCATTCGCGCCAAGGTCACAATAGATCCCAAGAAAGGGCTGATCACCGTGGATGTGCGTGACAACCCGGATTGTGTTCACGGCGGGCTGAACGTGAGCGAAGCCTGCGTGATCGCATCCTGCCGTATTGGTGTGTACTACAATATCGACTCTACCGTTCCCCACAATCATGGCAGTGCCAGCCGCATCCACGTCTTGCTGCGCGACAATTGTGTGGTGGGGCGGCCACAACATCCCATTGGCACGTCATGCGCCACAAGCAATGTCAATGAACGATTGGCCAATGCGGTGCAGTGCTGTTTCACCCAGCTTGGCGAACCTTACGGCCTGGCCGAAGGCGGCGGCAATTTTTCGGCAGCACTCGGCGTTGTCTCTGGCACGGACAAGCGCAGAAAAAATGAAACCCCCTATATCACCCAGTTGATGCTGGGCTTGTCCGGCGGGCCGGCGAACCACGGGCATGATGGCTGGCTGACCTATGAATGTTCGGTTGGAAACGGTGTCATGGTGAGTGATTCGATTGAAGTGGATGAGGCGACCTACCCGCTTCTCATCGAAGAACGCCGGGTTGCCCTCGACAGCATGGGCTTTGGCCAGTGGAATGGCGCACCTGCAACGCAAGGTTCGTACAGGTCGCTGACCGGTGATCTGACCGTTTATTACTGTGGGGATGGCGGCACTTTCGCGCCCAAGGGGGTGCTGGGCGGCAAGGCCGGCGGCCACTGCGGCACATGGAAACGCCATCGCAACGGCAAGCTCGAACGTTTGCCTGATTTTCATACGGAAACAGTATCCAGCAAAGAGGCAATCCATTTCCTCTCTTGTGCGGGCGGTGGCTATGGCAGCCCCCGAAGGCGCGATCCAAGACGCGTTTTGGCTGATATCAACCGGCAATGGCTAAGCACTGCCAAGGCACGCAAAATATTTGGCGTAGCGGTCAAACTTGCAACAAATGGAGTTGATTACCTGTTGGACGAGAAACGCACAGCAGTTCTACGCAAGGCAAGCAGCAAGATCAGTCCTCAAGCAAAAGGCCGAAAGATAGCGGCCAAAACAGGGAGTAAGAAATGAAACGCATTTTATCTGCAAAAGCACTTCTATTGGCAACGGCACTCAGCGTGTCATTGTTCGCAGCTCCTCAGGCGAGAGCCGAAGGTGAAGTAATTATTGGCGCAGCCATCGCGCAGAGCGGCGTAATAGCCCCCTATGACGAGGGTCCCGCACAGGCGATGGAAGTCGCCATTGAAGAAATCAACGCCAAGGGCGGGCTGCTTGGCAAGCAGATCAAGATCATTTACTCCGACACCAAATCCGATATCGCCTATGGTGCGACCGCAGCGCAGGAGGTAATCGACAAGGGTGCGCAAATGGTGGTCGTGACTTGCGACTATGACTACGGCAGCGCTGCCGCCTCGGTTGCTGACTCTACCGGGCTGATTGCCTTCTCAACTTGTGCGGGCGATCCAAAATTCGGCCCCAGCGGCATTGGACCCAATGCCTTCACCATGGCAACCGGGGCACCGGGCCAGGCTGCGGCGATGGCCGAATGGGCCCATGAAAAGGGCTGGAAGAGCGGTTACGTCCTCCTTGATACGACAATCGCGTTTGATGCCACATGGGCTGATACCTTCAAGCGCCGCTGGGCCGAGTTGGCTGGACCCGATTCGTTGTTGGGCGAAGACAGTTTTGGCGGCGAGGACCCCCAGATCGCAAGCCAGATCACACGCATCAAGGCACTGCCCAAGCAACCTGACTTCATCGTGATCTGCTCGTTTCCGCCGGGCGGCGTGAGTGCCACACGGCAGTTGCGTGCCGCTGGCGTGAACCAGCCGCTTCTCGGCTCTGAATCCTGGGACGGCGACTATTGGCTGGAAGGTGTGCCTAACCTGACAGATTTCTTTTTTGTGACCTATGGGTCGGTATTTGGCAACGATCCGCGCCCGGATGTTGCCGCCTTCATGGGAAAATTCCAGGCCAAATGGAAGCATGCCCCGGTAACTTCCCATGCCATCACGGGATACAGCGTGATCGAGGCGTGGAGCCGCGCGGTCGAAAGATCGGGCACTTTTGATACCGCGAAAGTGCGGGACGCGCTGCAGGCCTTCAAGGATGAACCCTTGCTGGCAGGGCCGACGACATTCACAGCAGAACAGCATATCAACATGCAGCGCGATCTTCTGCTTCTGGAAGTCAAGGACGGCAAATCGGGAACGATCGTCAAGGTGGTGCGCGCGCAGCAGATGCCGAACTGATCGCCATGGCTTTGGTACCAAGTGAATTGCCTGGAGCTCTTCTTTGCCTTCGCAGATGAATGAACCCACGCCAGACCTGGTTGTTTCGGGTGCCGTTGTAAATTTCCAGGGCTTGCGCGCAATCGACGGTGTGGATTTGCGCCTGAGCCCTGGTGAAGTTTTGGGATTGATCGGCCCTAACGGAGCGGGAAAAACCACGCTCGTCAATGTTCTGACCGGTTTCCAGAAGGTGGATTCCGGTGAGGTCCGGCTTGGCGGTGTCGATATTGCACGGCTAAAACCCCACGAGCGCAGCCGCCGCGGGCTTGTCCGCACATTTCAAGGCGTGCTGCCGTTTGGCGGCCTGACTGCCCTCGAGAATGTCGAGGCCGGCACGCTCACAACGGGCGTATCACGCCAGGCAGGCCGGGGCTGGGCGTTCGAGGTTCTGCGGTCCGTTGGCCTTGCCGATAAAGCCGGCAGGAGAGTCGATACCTTGCCATTTGGCGAAGAAAGGCGCGTCGGGATTGCCCGCGCCATTGCCATGAAGCCAAAATTCCTTCTCATGGATGAACCGGCTGCCGGTCTCAACGACGCGGAATGCGAGGCACTGTCGAATGTGATAAAACGCATCTGCACCGAGAATGGCGTCGGTGTTCTGCTCATTGAACACCGGATGCCTCTTGTATTCCGACTCTGCAACCGCATCCAGGTCCTGCAAAATGGCGCTACCATTGCCAATGGCACCCCCGGCGAAATACGCGCCGATCCCAACGTGCGCCGCGCCTATCTCGGCGAGGATGCAATCTGATGCTGGAGGTCAAGGAACTCCACGTGCGTTATGGCAATATCACGGCGTTGCATGGAATTTCGCTAAATGTGGCCAAGGGCGAGGTCGTGGCCGTCATTGGCCCGAATGGTGCGGGAAAATCGACGTTGCTTCTGACAATTGCCGGCGTTGTAAGTGCCAGGCAGGGCGACATCATGTTTGACGGTGCTTCAATTCGCGGCATGGCGCCAGAAACCCTGGCGGCGCGCGGCATTGTTCTGGTGCCGGAAGGGCGGCATATTTTCGGCTCCCTGACCGTGGCGGAAAACATAGGACTTGGCGCCACCACGCGACGCGACAGGAACCAGGTGCCGGCCGATATTGAGCGGGTACTCGACATGTTTCCGGTCTTGCGCGAGCGCTACCGCCAGCGTGCTGGAAAACTTTCTGGCGGGGAACAGCAAATGCTCGCCATCGCCAGGGCATTGCTGGCGCGGCCACGCCTGTTGTTGCTTGATGAACCGTCCCTTGGCCTTGCCCCACTCATTGTGCGCCAGGTTTACGAGGTAATATTCGAACTAAGACGGCAAGGCATGACGATCCTGATTGTCGAACAGAGTGTGCACCGTGCGGTTGCGGCTGCTGACCGGACCTACGTTCTTAATTCAGGGCTGGTCGTCATGTCAGGCCGCTCGGCTGTACTTCACGGGACTGCGGCTTTCGATGCGGCCTATTTTGGCATCGACGAACCGGCAGGCGGCCGATGATTTTTCTCCAAAATGCCATTGATGCCATTTCACTGGGCGCTGTCTATGCCCTCGCCGCACTGGGCATCGGCCTGATTTTCAGCATTATGCGCCTGATCAATTTTGCCCATGGCGAATTGATCATGATCGGCGGATTTACGCTTTATGGCCTGGCAGGCCAACCCTACCTGGTGATGGCGCTGGCCGCTGTTTTGGCCGTGGCCGTCATGGCGCTTGGAATGGAGAGAATAGCATTCCGGCCACTCCGCAACGCCAACCCCGCGACACTCCTCGTTGCTTCTTTTGCAGTTTCCTATCTGGTTCAGCATGTGATCCTCATGATATTTGGCTCACGGCCCATGGGAATAGATTTTTTGCCGGAACTGGGCGGAAGCCTCGAGTTCGGCGGCTTGCGTTTGCCAAAGCTCCAACTCATCGCCATTGTGGCCACCATCGCCTTGATGACCTCCCTCGCCCTGTTCTTCCGCTACGCCCGCACGGGGATTGAAATGCGGGCGGCGGCCGAAGACTTCACGATGGCACGGCTTGTTGGGGTCCGTGCCAATCGCGTGATCGCGGTGGCGTTTGTCATTTCGGGCGTGCTGGCGAGTGTCGTATCATTGTATCTCGTGGCCCAGACCGGGACTGTCTCATACAAGATGGGTGTCAATCTGGTGCTGATGGCCTTTGTGGCTTCGGTCATAGGTGGAATGGGTTCACTTGTGGGCGCGGCGCTCGGTGGCTTCCTGGTAGGGATGCTTTCCGCAAGCCTGCAAGCTTATCTCCCCGTGGATCTACGCGCTTACCGCGACGCTTTTGTATTTCTTGCCTTTATCTCATTTCTCTTATGGCGGCCGCAGGGGCTGCTCGTCAGCCACGCCGACCAGGAGCGAGTCTAAAATGGCTTACGAGAAATATCGGCGCTGGCAACCTCTCGCACTGTTAACCGTGTTATTAATTGCCATTGCGCTCACCGCAGCGTTCGCACCACCAGCGTTGCAGCGAACCGTGACGGACGCCCTCATCAAGCTGGTCACCGTGCTGGGTCTCTTCATCTTCATTGGCAACTCAGGTGTCTTCTCCTTTGGCCACGTCGGCTTCATGGCGGTTGGCGGCTACATCTCGGCCATCCTCACCATCTTGCCTGCAAAAAAGCATGTCGCGTTGCACCTGCCTGCGGCTCTTGAAGCACTGCAATTGCCCGGCGCCATGTCGGCGGCAATAGCCGTGCTCGCAACAGCGTGCTTCGCATATCTGGTAGCGGTGCCATTTGTCCGCTTGCGCGGAATAGCCCTGCCCATGGCGACATTCGCGTTGCTGGTTATCGTTCATGTCGTGGCGCTGAACTGGCAGGATGTTACAGGCGGGCGCCAGGCACTGGTCGGGCTGCCCCGCTTTACAAATATTTGGGTCGCATTGGCTGGCGCGTGTTTCGCACTGGCAGTTGCCGCGCTCCATCAGCAAAGCAGAAGTGGTTTGGCTTTGCGCTGTTCGCGTGAGAACGAGGTGGCGGCAGCGGCCACAGGCATCGACGTGGCGCGGGAGCGGTTGATCGCTTTTGTTTTGAGTGCCGCCGTTGTGGCCTTGGGCGGCGTTCTTTACGCCCATTTTCTGGGCACCATGACGGCCAACACTTTCTATTTGGATTTGACGTTCGTCACCCTCACCATGCTGGTTGTTGGCGGCATGCGCAGCCTGACCGGGGCCTGCGCCGGTGTGGCTCTGGTGTCAGTCGTTTCGGAACTGTTTCGAACCATCGAGCGGGGCGCTAGCTTCGGCGATCTGACAATCAAGGCGCCTCCGGGCCTCCAGGAAATCGCGCTGTCCATCATTCTGGTGACTATTCTCATTGTACGGCCACGTGGCCTGATGAGCGACTGGGAGTTGTCATTTCCCCTTCGATCAGCGAGCAGAAAGGAAGAATAGCATGTTCACGGCTTGCATCGACATTGGCGGAACCTTCACCGACCTCGTGCTGCACCATCCCATGTCCGGAGTGGAGATATTCAAGTCTCCAACAACCCCCGGTGAATTCGAGAAGGGATTTATCAATGTGCTGACTGTGGCGGCAAACAGCCATCAGCTCAACCTTGGCGAATTCCTCGCCAAGACCGAGCTGATCGTCCATGGCACAACGGTTTCAACCAACGCGCTGGTTGAAGGCAAGGTGGCGCCAGTGGGCCTCATCTGCAATGCGGGGCACCCCGATATCCTGACGCTGCGTGAATCGCCACGCAAGCGCGCTTTTGCCATCAAGGTCGATTATCCGCCACCCTACGTGCCGCGCAACCGGACATGCGAGGTGCGCGGCCGCATTGACGCAATGGGGAGTGAAATTGAAAGATTGAACGACAAGGATGTGATAGCCGCGGTAAAATACCTGAAAAAATGCGGTGTCGAAGCAATCGCCGTCTGCCTGTTATGGTCTATTGTAAATCCAGCGCATGAGCAGCGCGTGAGGGATATCATCGCCCGCGAATGGCCCGCGATTCCAGTGACACTCAGCCATGAAATAAATCCAATTCCCCGCGAGTATCGCCGGACAATCTCCACCGCCATCAATGCCTCGTTATTTCCAGTCGTCAGCGCATATACCGAAAAACTGGAAAAGGCGTTGAAGGAATCTGGCTATGGCGGCCCCCTGCTCATTGCCAACTGTGTTGGCGGCATGATGCCGCCCGACGAGATCATCAAGCGCCCCATCTATAGCGTGATGTCGGGTCCAACTCTGGCGCCAGTCGCAGGCATGCACCTTACGGACGCAGACAATGTCATTGTCGTTGACATGGGTGGAACAACGTTTGACGTATCGGCCTTGCGCAATCGGCAACTGGTCATAACGCCCGAGGCCGCTTTGGGCGCCGAGATGCTGGGCATACCCAAGGTTGACGTGCGCTCGGTGGGCGCCGGCGGCGGCAGCATCGCCTGGGTTGATCCCGGCGGCTTGCTCAAGGTGGGGCCTCATAGCGCCAGCGCCCGGCCCGGCCCGGCATGCTACGGTCTGGGGGGCGTTGATGCCACGGTTACGGACGCCAATGTGGTGCTCGGCATTATTGATCCTGATTATTATCTTGGGGGAAAGATCAAGCTGGACCGCGCCAAGGCCGAGGCGGCTGTTGCCGGCATTGCCAAGAAACTCAAGCTCACATCACTGGAAGCGGCTTATGCAATCTATACCACCAGCAACCACAACATGATTGCCGCAATCGAGGATGTCACGGTCAACGAGGGCATCGATCCACGGGAATCCTATGTCGTGAGCGGCGGCGGAGCCACTGCCTGCCATATCGGCGAGATGGCGCGGCTGCTTGGAATCAAGAGCTTCATGGTGCCCAAATTCGCGGCGGGGCTCAGCGCATTTGGAGGCCTCATTTCAGATGTCCGCTGGGAAGAAATGGGCACCCATCATACGACTGACCGGGACTTTGATTTGGCGAAGGTAAATGCCCTTCTGCAAAAACTCGTAAAGCGCGGTGCCGCATTCCTCAAGAGGGCAGGATTCGCGCCGGAAAAACAGCGCATGGAGTTCGCATTTCAAGGGCGCTATCTCTATCAATCCTGGGACATTGAAGTGCCGATTGAGCTTTCGGGCGGCCGCATAAAGGCTGCCGATCTGCCCCGCCTTGTCGCCGCGTTCCATCAGATGCACGAACGGATCTACACCATCAAGGACGAGCAGGACGTCGTCGAATTTACTACGTGGAAGGTTCGCGCGATGGGCGACACGGGAGGCGCCAAGCGAAAGGGCTATTCCATGGCCCCTCAGCAAGGCGCGCCTGAAGCCAAGTCGCGGCGCGCAGTCTATCTCGGCAATGGCAGCCATCCGACAGTTCCGGTTTACGATGGCGCGGGCTTTGGAGCCGGCGCAGTTGTCGCGGGGCCGGCTATCATAGAATTGCCAACCACCACAATCCTGCTCCTGTCGCAGCAGAATTCCGTGACCGACGCTCATGGCAATTTTCTGATTGACGAGACTTAAAGTCAGAAAGACCCCAAATACCGGAATGTTTGCATGACGTTATTGTCTGAGCGGCGTACGTGACGGGCGATGCAACAAGAACAAAACGGGGTTCGAGAGCACAGCAACTGCCGATAAAGTGCTAAACCTCAAGCTCTTTTCCGAAGACGATAAGATTTAACGCCCAGAATATTCGTCGGTGTGGCAGACTTTTATGAGAGATGTTCCCGCAACTTCACGCAGCACGCTTTTTCTTACTGCACACGCAGCGCACACGGCAGCTTCTAAACCATTGATTTATTTGAATTGTCATTCCAATCCATCAAGGGCGCACAGCAAAATCTGTGCGCAGAAAACTGTGTTTTCGCGGTCATCAATCCTACTTTCCTCGCTTCACTGCACACATAGCGCACACGAAACGGGTCACTGCACACGCTGCTTATAGCCACTCCCCTCCTCAATTCTCAATTGGAAAAACCATGTATATGCGGGATCTGGAATTCGGCAACCTCCATTGATCACGACACGTCCGTTCAGCCTCCATAAGCAGAAATCTACGATGCTATTCGTCACTTCTCAGATGGGCCATGTGTGGACGGCTCCCGGTTGTCAAGTAGCTTTCGGACGATGCAGCGCTGGTCGGAGCAGCCATGTGTGGACGGCTCCCGGTTGTCAAGTAGCTTTCGGACGATGCAGCGCTGGTCGGAGCAGCCATGTGTTCGGCCTTTGAATGCGGCTCACTTGGCCGCTGGCCATAATGCCTTCCGCGGATCAAGTCCCGGTCAAAAGCTCGCATTCAATTATGCTCTGGCCCATGTGGGTTGTCCTGATCATCGGTTCGACCGATTCTGCATTACATGCTGTTAGCCCTTTCCAACCTTCCCATCACATCGTTGCCGATGCGATCTCGTTTAAAGCCGCTGCGCCCTACTTCGCCAGTGCGAAAGGCTCTTTGTAACTCTCGCCCGTGGCCATCATTGCCCAAGCCATACGTGCAATCTTGTTGGCCAGCGCAATTGCTGCCACCTTCGGAGGTCGCCGTTCGAGCAGCTTAGCAAGCCATGGCCGATACCTGGTGCCGTGGATTTTTGCATAGCGGATCACGGCCAGCGCTCCGGCACAAAACAGCGAACGCAGGTATCGATCTCCTTGCTTGGTAATACTGCCAAGCCTCTCCTTGCCGCCACTCGAGTTCTGTTTCGGTACCAGCCCGATCCAAGCTGAGAAGTCTCGCCCTGATCGAAACACCTTCGGGTCGGGAACGCTGGCAACCAGTGCGGTTGCTAGAGCTGGTCCTACTCCTGGGAGATCATCCAGTTGCCGACTGGTCGCATTAGAGCGGTGCCAGATATTGATGCACCGGTCGAACTTCAGAATCTGCGCCTTGAGCTCTTGCAACTGATGACCAAGTGCCTCCAGACACTGACGCGCAATCATCGGCAGTCGCTCATCGTCAGACTTGGCGACCACATCAAGCAGTTCCTTGACCCCATTGCGGCCAACCGGTGCCACAATGCCGAACTCAGCAAAGTGGGCGCGAATGGCATTGATGACCGCTGTCTGTTGGCGGATTAAAAGATGTCGTGTCCTGTGCAGCATCAAGCAGGCCTGTTGGTCGGGTGTCTTGGTCGGCACATATCGCATATTTGGCCTTTGCACCGCCTCGCAAATGGCTTCGGCATCAGCCGCATCGTTTTTCTGACGCTTCACATAAGGCTTTACGTAAGCTGGTGGCATCAGTCGAACAGTGTGGCCAAGCGCCTGCAGTTCACGCGACCAGTAATGCGATGACGCACAGGCTTCAATGCCAACCACACAAGGTGAAAGTTTCTTGAAAAAGCCGAGTACCCGTGAACGCCTCAGTTGCTGGCGAACAACCACTTCGCCTTCATCATCAATTCCGTGCACCTGGAAAACCGACTTCGCGATATCCAAACCAATCGTTGTAATGCCTTGCATATATACCTCCTTCGAATCATGATCACCACTGCGGCAACCGATCCCAAGATGTTTGCACGCCATGGGCAGGAGCCGTCCACAGCATCAA
>JANNUW010000415.1:0-14978 GCA_031414095.1 Hyphomicrobium sp.
CATTTCCCGGGAGTTGCCAAGGAGCTCCGTTTGCCTCGATTTGCGCGACGCCCTTGGAAAGGAACTCGCCGTCGCGACGAAAAATGCCACTGTCCGCCCCGCCTGCAGGTGGTTCGGCCAACGCGTTCACCCTTCGCCGCAAGACTACAAAACAAGCGTCTTGGATAGCATCTAAGAAAACGTCACTTCGATTTTCGATAAGATCCACGACAAGGATCTCAGCAAGCTGCAACACCCGCCTGCGAAACTGCGCGAATTCCGGTCCGCCCAGGAAAGACGCTGGGATCACGTAGCCGACCAAACCACCTGTCGGCACCTCCTCCAGAGCTCGTCTTACAAACAGCGCATAGAGATTGACCCTACCAGAGGCGATCTCGCTAAAGATCGGCCTCGACAAGCGTTTGTCTGTGCCTCCCAGACGAAGAAATGGTGGGTTTCCTAACTCGTGATCAATGACATCGCGTGAAGCACTCTTAGGATTAAGGCTGTCGCCAACCTTAACCAGGGTCAGCCCCGATGCAAACTTCGGAGCCACCTGAAACTCGCAGATTAGCATACGTTGGAGAAGGGCGTTGGCTATTGCTGCAAGGTTCGGCTCGATCTCTCGACCTATCAAGTGGACGCGCAACCGGCACACTATCTCTCTGTCATCTAGACCTCGCTCTTTCCAAGCCGACACCTTGATGCGAGCAAGTGGTACTAGGAAAGCTGCACCACCTGCAGCGGGATCTCGCAGCCGGTGTTCCACTGGATCCATCCCACACTCAATAAGGCGAGAGACTAGATGATCTACTAGGTGGGGTGGCGTGAAATACGCACCTAACTTTTTGCGATGCTCCGCACTGATCAATGTCGCATACACGCTAGCAACAGCATGATCGGCCCAAGCAGCCGGAAGCGCATCGACGAGCTTAGCTAGGTCGTTCGCCTCGCGCCGAATTAGGCTGAGACACGTCTGCAGGGCTTTTGACCGATTCAGTTTCTTCTTGCGAAACGCAGAAACAAACTTGTCAAACGCAGGGATTGCCTCAACCGATAGGGCCAGTCTCAAGGCACTGGTAGTTGGCTCCGTTACACGGACATTGTCGGCGGCGATTGCCAAGATAGTGTGAGCCTCTCTCATGTGCTT
This sequence comes from Hyphomicrobium sp., assembly GCA_031414095.1. Classification (GTDB taxonomy): domain Bacteria; phylum Pseudomonadota; class Alphaproteobacteria; order Rhizobiales; family Hyphomicrobiaceae; genus JANNFX01. The sequence continues at coordinate 1,130 of JANNUW010000415.1, forward strand.
CGAGCCGGTGACGGAGCCCGTAGCTGGGTGGCAATACGCTCAACACCTCTAACGATACTTGCGACGACGCGGGCAGCGCGACCGTCTGTGAGGATTCCGAGTTCCATCGAATGGCGTGCAAACGCAGTCATATTCGCGCTTCCGACATAGGCGAGGTCTTGGTCTGCCAACAAAATCTTTGCATGAAAGGTTTCATATCCGCCTGCCACTGGCAACTTGTAGTTCAGGACATCCACACTCAAATGCACAAGGTCATTCCAACCCCGATCAAGGGCTGCTCGAGTGGATCCGGAACTCCGTGTGATCAGGTGTCGACGGCGCGCGCGCGTGCGACGGAACAAATCGAGTGCGATGGACAGGCCTTCATCGTTCAGAAACGGCGTCATGATCGTAAAGTTACTTGCGGCGGCGTCGGCCAATTTTTCAAACGTTTCCTTAGTGGGGATCAGTGCGGCGTACGCCAATCCGGTCGTCGGCAAGGCCGCTCCGATGGCGCTCGGTGATGGTGGCATCGTTACGACGGTGGTCGCCATACCCTCATCAGGCGCAATCGCCCGCGCAGCAGCTGCACCTTCGAGGAAGGACGCAAGCCCAAGTGGAATTTGACCGGGGCCAATTTGCCAGCTGGCATCCATGCTGCTCAGCCAACCACGGGCGACAAAATCAGCTGTAACACGCTGGATTGACGCCGCTGGCCAATCAGCAAGATTGTGAACGTCAACAGCATATCCCGGGCGACCTGCCATCAAGCGGGCGAGTGCCGCTGCTGTTGGGCAATCGGCTCCAAGCCCTAGCACCAGAGACCGGGCTAAGTCAGCGCCGATTGGCGCCTCCCTTTTCATTGGACCTCCTCGTGAGCACGCGGTGGATGCCCAGCGACACGCTGCGCAATGGTGTAGTACCCGCTCAATCCATCGCCGGCGATATCCCAACTGGGAACACCACGTCCGATTAGTACAGACCGAGACAAGAGTTCATTTCGGGTTAAGCAAGAGCTCTCAGGGATAAGAACGCAATCAGGACATGCGCCGCCGCGGTGATTGCACACGCTTTCCGAGCCACATCTAAGGCTGGCTGGATTTACCATGCGGTCGAGGACTTCATTTCCAAAGCTTGGGTCCCCGCGGTCGCGCCACATGGACGACAGGTTGCCCAAATCCATGGTCATGCCCCGGCGATAGACCAGAAATGCCAAATCTGGAACAAACAGGTGCTCACCGAACGAACCGAGATCCAAGCCCGACATAGAAGATGAAACGCCAATGAGATGGTGCGCCATGGTATGCAAGAGAGTGTATACAAATGGATAGGCCTGTCGCGGCACCGTTTGTTCGCGCCTATATTCATCGAGAAAACGAGAAAACCGCGAGTTTGGGTCGTTCTCAATTGCCGCAAACTCTTCAATGAGACTTCCACCGAGACGCACGCCCGGGACGGCTGGGGCGACAGGAACGCTGTTTTCTGCTAGCCATTCGCGCACAGTGGTCTCGTCGAGCCGAACATAAAATCCTTCGTTCGACTGCAAAAGGCAAAGGACAGGATGGCGCGCCGCGTCGCCGACCTTTACGCGGTCAAATAACCGAAGCCGCACCGGCATCTCCGCATCGCCGGCCTTGTCGCGTTTGACAGTGGGCGAGGACGAGGTTCTCGTATAAGCAAATGTGTATTCACAAATTCGGACATCCCGGATAAGACGCATTTCCGAAATACCGAGCAGGTCTGTCCGGCGCCGGACTTCGGTTTTCAGCCGACCGATTTCGCGCTCCGTCAACCCATCGGGAATCAGGAACGGATCAAGAATCGTAACGTCGACTGAGACTTCCTTACCGTCATTTAGTTGGCCGCCACGTAGCTTTTCCTGCAGCAGCGTTTCGTGTTCGACGGCCATGCGAATGGGATCGAACCGCCGAACGAAACGTTGCCGCTCTCGGCATGCTGTCGCGATCCCAGGTGTTGCTTGCTGGCGACCCGAGAACACGGACGCGTTCCATTCCTCATCCTGCCGGGTCAGTGCCGACCGCGATGCTTCGATCATATCACGCGGAGTTGTGCCTCCTGCTTCGAGCATTTCGACCAAAGCCCGCATATGAATGTAGTTTTGCCATTCCACCCCCCGCCCTGCGGCTTGCAACAGCGCAGCTTTTTCCGCGTCGGTGAGGTGGGTCGGTGGATAGCCGTAAGTGGTGGCAACAAAACTCTCGAGTTGGTTGATCTGGGTAGTGCCAAGCAGCGAGACGTATGCATCTTGGTCAAAAACCAGAAGTCGGTCGCCGTGTGGATAGTATGCTGCTGAGGCCCGATAGGAGACCGGCTCCATGTTGATTTCCGCGATAAGGGCCTGGTTTTGGTCAAGAAGGGAGCCAAGGCTTTCCAACGTTCGCAGATCACGTTGGAGAATAGGCCGCACCGTACGACAGGCCACACATTCGAAGTGCCATCCGGCAAGTGGCCCCGGGGGACGGCGCAAGTAGAAACGATCGGACTCACAGGATCCACAGCGTGCGATGTCGCGCGCCTCTCCGTTTGCTGAGTCCCAATATCGATAGCTAGGACTTATCGCCTCGATCTCACCAGACCAGTGGGTGAGGACCACGTCGATTTGTTGCCAATCGTCGGCGCATCCTGCGGTGCCTGTCGGGCAGGCCTGACGAAAGCGAGCCGCCTCCTCCGCTATCCGTTCCAGGCGGTGGCATTCGCGGTGCAGCCCGCAGCGTGTACAAGAAAATGCCAGTGGGAACGGCACATATCCTACCAAGTCTGGAACTTGAAAGACGAGATCGCCAAGTCGAACGCGGACCACTTGATCACTGAGCACGCGATTATCCACTGCAAGGGTAGGCGGCACTGGATGGCGCAGGTTTTGCCCCCGCATGGCGCGATCTGCCCACGCTTCGAAGTACTCCTGGATCTGTTCGCCAATCATGCGCTGCGTGATTAGTCGCAGGTCAGCATTCCGATTTCCAGACGCCGACAGCGCCATACAGGCACCCGAACCACCTTCAAATGTAAAGAGACTATGTGGAGCGTAGCTGGTTGCGAGTTGACCGCGTGAGCGTTGCATCGTCGGGGGATTGGTCATCGTCACGCTTCTCCATCTAGCTCGCTCGACGAAGACCGTCGACCGCGTGAGACTCCCCGATTGCGCACCATCGCCATCGCCTCGCCGACCTCATCCCAAGTAAGTCGCTGATTGCGTTGCGTCCGATTGGAAGCGGTAATCAGACCAGCTGCATCAACGTCACGCAGGCTTGTCATCGGTCGTTGCAATCCGCTTAACGGATTGCTCCAGAACTCGCCAAGCCGCCCAGTGAAGTCTCCGCTCGCTATAACGGCTTGAATTCTCGCCGTAGCGGCCCGCACCAGATCCCTGTAGTAAAGTGGATTGGTTGGGGCTCCTATAACTGCCCCGATGCCCACCGCCTCGACAACAAATGCCACGCAATCGTCGAAGTCTCTCGCGTTTCGCAAAAGCCGTTCGACCTGTTCGACTGTAGTCGGCAACGTAATCTGCGCCTTTTGCTCGGACGACGCTGCCAAAAAACGTTCCTGATGCCGAACACCTGCGATCCACATCTGCACCAGCGAAGGTATCGTTCGGTCGATTGCCCGATCCGCCCATCGTTCCACCGCCGGCGGCGCAATCATCCGTTCCAGAAGACGATGAAATGACTCATGGACCTCGACGACGAATCTGTCTCTCCGCGCCTGAGGTGTCGGAATTAGCAGTGAAAACCCGACGTGCGTGCGCCCAACCCGAGATGATGCTTGGATATACTCGGCGATATCGGATGGCATGCCAGCAAATGCCATTGCATTAAAGGCCTCAACATCTACTCCATGCGAAATCGCTGAAGTTGCGACGATACCCCGCAACGCGGTACTGATGTCGTCGCGCATTGGATCGAAGGGACGCTCCGCAGCTCGGATTACTGATTGGATGCCGCCAATATCGACACCACCTGAGATCAGCTCCATAGAAAAAGATGATAATGCGTATTCTGGTCCCATGGCTGCGTGAGCCTCGCGCACTTCTGCGTCCAATGCCGAGAGGATTTGATCGCCACCTTTTTTGTTCGTCACATACGTGAGCTCAATCCGATGCAGGTCGACCAAGGCCGCCAACCTGTCGAACCGCCCCGTTCTGGCAGCAGTCCGCACAGCGGCACGACGTCCATCGGACCATTTCGCGTCCGAGACGCACTGTTCGATTTCAGTAGCGGCCTGCGCCTGGCGCGCCACGTCGGAAGATGATAGGTTCCTTTCCCATCGCGTAATCGTGGCTGCATGTGCGGCAAGGACGGACAATGTCGTAACAGTATGCAGGCGCCCGTTGGTCATCAAGCTCGCATAGACTCGGCCCCACGGCGCAGCCGCCTCCCTTTCGCGCGGTGTTTCAAGCGCGTCTTGTCGTGTAAAGGCGGCGTCTCCAGCTGGTTGAAAACCGGCCATGCGCGTGTAGAAGCCACTGTGAAGACTTGGTCCAGGATGCGGGAATTGTATCACCCGCTTCTGATATAATGCACGGGTATGTTTGGCAGCGTCCGCCGCCGTCGCAGTCGCGCCGATGACGTGGGGCAACCTCGGACGATCAGGAGCACCCGGAACTCGACACACCCGAGGGCCGAGAAGCCGCGATAAACGCGCCAACCAAGCAAGTAAACCAGTCTCAAAAATACCGCCAAAGGTTCCCAAACTCTCTTCCAAGAGATGCATCTCATCTTGGACAATCAGACTCGGGAACGGGTCGAAGAAAACCTCCACTCCATTGGCAAATGCTGGCGCGACGCGCTGGCGGCCCGACGCCTGGGTAGCGCTATTAGAGGCCCCACTAGACATATCGAGCAGGCCGCCAACGTCCTCGATCCACCGAGCAAGTCCGAACATCCCAGCTATCCGATCGACGGTGGCGGTACTCTGACCAAGAAGGGCAAGCTTATCGATAGTGCCCAGAAGCACAGATGGAGCGTGGCGATAGATGTCGGAATCGGCCAGCAAGAAAGGAAGAGGCTCGAATCTGTCCGCTCGATTGATCCGGTTCCATTCACAAGAACCGTTTAGGCATACGATACCGAGCAGATGATGCCGTTCGGGGAAGAGGCGCAACCCAGTTCCCACATCCGACCCGCAGAATGGACAGACTGGCAACTTATTCCACGCGGCTTTGGCTGCGACATACTCACGGTCGATCCGCTCTTGGCTCGCCATAAGCGCTTTTTCATCGCGTGCGCGAGCGTCCGTCGATAAAGGCACACAACGGAGTGCGTCGGCCACCTCGCCTTCGCGCTTCTCTGTGGAATTGGGAGTGTTGGTACTACCCACCCAAAAACCGATGTCGAAAGGATTTCCGCCTATCTGTTCGGTTCGGCGTATCATCTCCGCCCGGGCGAGAAGTCGTGCCAGTCTTTGTGCTTGTTGCACCGTCAGTAAACGTAAAGGATAGTGCATCATGGCGGTGATGCCGCGATGTTTTCCTCTGAGCCTGTCTAGAAAAAGCGCGTAGACCAAGGTGCCGAAGAACGCCTCGGTCTTACCGCCACCTGTCGCCATGTACAGTAAGCTGACCGCATCTTCATCGAAAGCTGCGTCGAAGTATCCAGCGTATTCCGGCAGTCGTGATGCGAATGTCGGGACATGCGACAAGACGAAGGCGAGCTGGAAGAGTCTCCAACCGGGAGGCGACTCGCCCTCGCGCGGTGTCGAAGCAGCCGCGAACGACCGATTGAGAAGTAGCCAAGCGCGGTAAGGAAGGCCTGCAGCGGAGTTTCGATCACGGCGCCAAACCTGCTGTGCTGCTGCAAGTAGTTCTACACCCGCACTTATCCTAGATGCTTCGTTCTGCCACGCTTGTAGATCGTCTTGGAACCTAGTCTGTTGCACCGCTTCATCATCGACGCTGCCCTCTTCGCCAGGGACCGACAGCTGAGTTTCACGCGCGATCCCATCGATCCAAACCCGCATCGCCTTTGGGAGGGCAATGAGCTCATTCAAATCAGTGATTTCAAGAGCCAACTGTCCGTAGGACGTGGGAACGGTGGGAATCTCGGTAGCCTGTGCGCGCGGAAGCACATAGCGTGGCATCCATGTTGTCCTGAGCGAACGCACGCCGTCGATTGCACCTAGATCGGATACACCGCCGTTCACACCGATCGCCGGCATCGTCATGAATCCCGCTAAGTGATAACTACGTTTAACGCGTTCCAGCCGCATCGGCCCAAGCGCATCGTTCGGCAGTTGGATCGTCAAATAGACATTAAAGAGGCCACACTCCAATGACGCATCGCTCTGGCGTAAATTTTCCAGCGCTATTCGAACCGAGAAATTCTCGCGTTCCAACGGGTCGTGAAGCGGTTGAACAAGGAGTTGTGCGTCAAAATTGGGAACAATATCCGCCGCCTCCGGCGCAACTGCCCGAGCATTAACGAGAAAGCGGTCCCAAGCATCCGGTTCCCAAAAAGCTTCCGAAGGCGGATGAATCTTACGCCAGGCATCACTTTGGCCGATTGGGGATGCAATCCAGTCCAAATATGTCGCACGGATTGAAAGTAGTAGCTGCGACTTGTGTTCAACAACCAGCTTTTGCCACTGATCAGGATCGCAAGGCAGTGGAAGTATAAGCGGAGGTGCATCCACGCTCAGGCGAATCCATTTCTGGGGGACGTCGTACCGCCGCGACAACCGGTCTGGTATGCGAAGCCGCCCGCCCAGTACCTGAGAAGGTGGCAGTCCCTCTTCGACTGCAGCTTCGTCGCGTTCGTCTCCGCCTGGAAGGCCGGCGGCGGGTGGAACCCCAACCCCCATCGCGATGTATATCTCGCGCGAGATCGCTGCCCGGCGAACAGCGCGATCTCCCGATGCCGTTCCTCTTGGAATTTCGGCGGCTGCCCGTTGATTAATCTGATTCTTGGCGTGTAGCCGCGCGGCGTCATTGAAGTCCGCCCGCGGAATTAGACGACCATCACGTGCAAACAACTCAGTCGAATTTGGAAGAGCACGCACATATACCGTGAAACGCGGCACAACTCGCAGCACCCCGGCGGAAGTCCTAATCTGCAAGTCCATGCCATGTGAAGGTATCTTGATATCACTCGACTCGTCATCCCCATCCTCATTCAGGCGCGGAAGTATAAAGGCACTAGAGAGAACGCGAGAAGGTTTTTCGCCTAGTACGGCGGCTCCGTGTGCACCCTCGCCCGATACGATGCGTCTCGTACGCTCCAGAACGGCATCGCAAACCGCTTCTTTCAACTGCTGGCGATCGTCCCATTGCATCCCGTCAAGCGCATGTGGTTCAGCCATTGACGTTCTCCCCACTGCCAGCAGTCACATTTATGTTCACAACTTCATCCAGCGCATCTAGCACGAGCTGCCAAAGGCCCGGCATTTTCTTCCATGCAGCGGCACCTGCGGATGTCCCCTCGGGATCAAGCACGAACTGAACCACGCGTTGATTGAAGACGTACCCTTCTTGTAATCTATACGACCGCGCCGGAACAATTGCGGCGCGCCAGTACATGTCGGCAGAATGAGCGTCGACATCCACGGCCTGCATGAACAAGCGAAAACGTGGCCAGTCGCGTGCGGCGCGGGGTTGCCTACTGCCATCGGCTTCTCCGGTAGACTTGTCGGCAGTTAGCCAACGGACGACGTTCTGAAATTCATGAGATCCGATTGCAGGATCTAAGGTACGCATTCTTGCTAACACTTGACGTGCCTTGTCCTGATCTGATGTGCCAACTGCTGCGGCCCTAATGATTGCTATCCGGCTATGATACAGTGCTAATTGTTTCAGATTTTCCCTAGAGCCTGCGATCGCGAGGCGGATCGGCTCGCGAACCGAGGCGTCGAGAACTAGAATGCGGTCACCTTGTCGAACGTCGCGTGCTTGCGTACGCTCGAACGGCCTTGCTTCACCCGGTGAAAACTCCAAGACATCGCTCGTTTGGCGAAAGGCTAGACGATGGCCGCGGCTTGTGGTGAAACGCAAGATATCGCCTTTGTACGCCTCACCCGAACGCGTGAAGTCGATCTCGCCCTCCGGCAACGAGGCAGCAACGCGAAATTCGGCCTCAGCAAGATCCAATTTTTCATTCGCACCGCCACGTTTAAGCGCAGCCGACATCGCGAGAGCACGCTCGGCTATCGGTGCAAAGCCCGCTAATCGGCTGAGCGGCGCGATCTCGGCCATGAGCAGAGCTGTTCCGGCCGCATCCCCCAACAGTAAAACACGTTGAGGCGCGATTGGGGCCGTCAGTAGAGCTCGAACGACATCAGGCGTTGGCCCCACGACAATAATCCGAGAGGGCGATCCGGAAGTTAGCCGCACCTTCAGGCCACGGACGTCTGTAATTTGACAGCGAACGCTTACTGCCCGATCCGAGCTCAAGTAGACGTCTGCTGTGCGGCGATCAGGAATGATCAGTGCCGTCGTTGCGTTGTTCCATGCAAGGTCTTCTAGCACATGCACGAGCTTCACGGAAACCGGCGTTTCTTCGTCCCACTCCGTCACCCGGGTCTCAACGTCACGGACTAACCTCCGTGCTTCATCACCGAACTCGGGAACCAGGTCAGCTGCTGCAGCAAGCGGACCGAGCGCCATTTTCGGCCGAAACAGAGCTCGCACCGAGGTGTCGACCTCATCTTCACCATCATGAAGGATGTCTGCATTTTGGCGTGCCTCTCTTAGACCGATCGGTAGGGAAGCAGATCTGCGCACAAACGCAAGCGCCCCCGAAACCGCGTCAGCTGCTGCGGCGTGTCCAATCTGCTTAAATCTGCGACCAAGAGCCAACAGGTCATTGCGTACGATAGCCAGCGAGGCATCTTTGATATCCGCCTCAAAAGCAATGGGAGCAACCTCAACTGGAAAGGTGCCAGCCGGCCCGAAAAGACCCGGTTCCTGCAAGTAGGCCCCAACTTCGAGCGGCGCTCGGCGAACGGGCCGCAACGTGGCATTGATGGTTCGAAGGGTCCGAACCGCTTTGCGCAGCGCAAACGCATCTTCCGATATAACCACGACCGGGGGGCGCCTACCAGACACGTGCTCGAGCGCCTGCAGCATGATTGCGAAACGGCCTTCCCAATCGTCTGGAAGTTCGGAGCGTCCGGTTCGCGTGACATCCACTATCAGAGCATCGAGTGATTTGGTAACTAAACGAGAAAACTTGAGACAACGGACGAGGAGTTCCAATTTCGTGAGGGCTGGTAGTCCGAAGATGGCGAACGGGGTCTTGAAAGGATCACCAACGGCGGCGATATGGTCTTCCAAACCAGCATTCCTATCACCAATATGCGTGTAATCGCGAACCCTTCGCAGCACCTGATCCCCGTCCGGGGAATAGGCGGGAAGTCTCGACCCCTCACTTGGTGCGAATACGGATGTCGTCTCAAGCAGCGTCGGGCTACGCACCACGATGTTCGAGCGCGTCGTGATGACTTCGTCATTTGCCGATCTGTCTGTCGTCGTCAGGTCACGAAGTCGAAGTTCCAGAAGGTTTAGAGAATTCTGAGCAGGGTCTGCTTGCGCCCATGCAGCACCCAGGCGTAATTCATTGGCCGCTCGCACTGCGGCCTGGGCGACATCACCAGGGTGGACGAGAACAGAGCGAGCGGCCCATGTCGCACCATTTCGCCAGGGCCAGAAGGCAAACGTAGCATGAGCGAGACGGCCGCTAGCTCGCGCCTCTCTCATAGCAACTGCAGCTACCGAGAAACCACTGCCTGGGCGTGCAGGCCAAGCTAAAATGGCACGGTCCGTTCCATCTTCGATCGCTCCGAAAATCGTGTCAAATAGCTGTCTGCCCCGATCAGGCGACATCCAATCACTAGGTGCCGTTGTCAGCGAGTACCGTATGGGCGTTGCTGTTGAGATGCCGGGGCGACACAGCGGGGGCTGATTCTTACTCACTTTACGAGCATCAAGGAGCTCTTGGACTCGCTCAGTCTGCTTTCGCCGTGTTTCCGCAAAGCGTTCTAGCCGATTATCACTCTTCCAGCTTGATCCGCCTTTTTTATTTCTTGACACGCCTCAACCGCCCTCATCGACGCTGAACTTGCCAGAAAAACTTCGTGTTGTAAATTCAAGGACTATTCCTTTCCGCTACTGAACGCGGAACGCACCAAGCATCCCTCTGGGGTGGGCTTCATCCTCACTTCTCAAGTTAATCCGCAAGATCTAGGCGCGGTGATAGCTCAAAGGTCGCCTTTATTGCAGGCATTTAGTAGAATTAACTTCTAAGATTTCCTCCGCCAGACAAAGTTCAATTTCCCATCCTCCTCGAACAGTGCGCCCCGCAATGGCTCCAAAAACATGGGATCGTCAATGACCGCACTGAGATATTCACGGGGTTCAGCCTCATGGGTCACGGCCTTCCAAGCGGCACCAACCTCCTGAATCCCAAACAGAAACCTGAAATCCGGGCTATCCTCCCTCGGCTTGTTATCGACAGCCACTAACCTTAGTTTCGTATGAAGTGTCAGCGTACGAATTGTTCCGACATAACCATCAGTTGTCGCAACAAAGGTTCCAATTACAGGCATCAGGTGTTCTCCTTGTTGTTTGTTTCGGTGGTTTTGCTGCCCTTTCCATATCTTCGCCGCGCTATTGGCAACCTGGGTACATCCTGCAGTTCCTTCCGGCCGGTTCGAAAGGCCGCGTCAGCCTTCAAAAACGCTTCCAGCATGTAGGGGACGAGTTCGGCCACACTCTCTTCCGCCCCATAGTTTCGGGCATAGAGTAACGCATAGTCATCAAGTGCCTTCTTGAGTTCAGGTTGAACCGTAATGGCGAGCTTGACCGGAACCCGATCTGGCAGTTGGGCAAGCCTCAGAGCGCTCATGGCTTTGCTCCTGTCTGCGGATAGGGATTGAGCACAATATCTTTGTGGACGATGATGCGAAGTGGCCAGCCCGGCCGCACTGTTAAAGTCGGCTGGACGTCAAGCGTTCGGTCAACAAGGTTTTGCCCCGCCTGATTGGCGTTCTCCTGGGCTGATTGCTCGATGGCTGCCACGAGGTCGTTCTGGCTATTGCCGACCGAGAGTTCGGTCCCAACGCCGAGAAGAGTTGCAAGCGCTACGCCCTTGAGCAACGCCCAGGTGTGGAAATCAACCTTGTCCTCAAGGCCGGCGTAGCCGCCCTCGTCCGTTGCCGGCAAATTGTCGATAACAATCGAGGAGCCATCGGGCCGGATCAAACGCTGCCAAATAACAAGCGCCCGCTTCTGGCCGAAGGCGACGACACTGTCATACTTGCCGATGATCTTGGTGCCCTGGGGAACCAACAGATAGCGACCAGTTACCGTGTCATAGACATTCTCTGTCACCTGCCCGATCACAAAGCCCGGCAGGTCAGAGTTCAAGCCTGTAATGAGGCTGGCGGGGATGATTGAGCCTGCCATCAGGGTAAAAGGTGAGACCGGCCTTTGGAGACTGTTGGGGTTATAGATATCGGCATCTGGCTTGCCATTGAGGAATGCAATCTTCTTGTCCTGACTGGTTTGGGGGCCGGTTTGCGTAAGACCCGCATTTTGACCGGTTTCCAATCCGGCCAAGACCTCAAAAGGTGAACGCCCAGATGTCGCTGTTCCCGCGTCAGTGGATTTGTTGTCCCCCTCCCCGATTTTCCGGGCGGTCGTGACAGCATAGAAAAGCTTTGACTCCCTGCCCTGCTGGGCAAGGCGCGCCAGGCGAATGCGGTCAGCCCGCGCAATATCGGCTTCAGGGTCCGGCTGGAAAGGGCGGTCCGGAAGCGGGAGCTCAGCACCCTTGCCCGTCTCCACCTTGTGAAGGGCATCGCCAAAGTCGCCGGGAAGTGGCGGACCCAGTTTGGGGATGGCATCATAAGTGGAAGGCAGATTGGCCAGGCCCTCCGCCGTTGCCTTGCGGTCGGTGTTGTAGAGTTCCTGCTGGACTTTACCCCCACGCCAGTCCGGCGGATCAAGCGCCAGCAGAACGGCACCCAGAAGCACCACCGATACGAGTGCTGTCCCGCCGAGCAGGACTCTGCGATTGATGCGGCGAACCGGCCTTGGCCGCACGCGCAATTCGATATCGTCGGGTGGCCGCTTGTCAGCTGACTGGGTTTGCTCGGCCATTACCGGTCTCCGTGTCGCGAGAACAGGAGGCGGCGCCTGGGTTGAGCCGCATCGGTGCGAATAATTTTCACAATCGATTGCGGCTTGGTTCCAAGCCGCAATTCGGCAACGGCGAAGAGCCGATCCACAATATAGGTGTTGCCCTTGACCCGGTAATTGACGAGGGCTGGCGCACCATTTGAACTTTGCACAAAGAGCGGTGGCGCTTCGCCCTGCGGCAAGGAGCTTCGAAACTGGATATAAACCTTTGCTCCATCATCGAAGACACGGGCCGGTGCGAAGCTGGCGCGGCCTTCGATGCGGTAACGGAAGTTCAGTTGATCAAAGCTTTCGACACCCGTTAGCGGGACGCTGTCCGTTCCCGAAACTGCATCATTGCGTTTCTTGATGGCGATGAGTTCGTCCTCGGGATAAGTCCAGGACAGGGACGACATATAGGTCGCCTCGGTGCTTTCAAGTTCCAAGTGATAGGTGCGCCGTTCCGTCGTGATAAGGAGATTGGTCTTGAGATCGGATGCAATTGGCTTCACCAAAATATGGACTTGGGAAGCAGAACCCTCTCCACTTGTCGTATCGCCCACGATCCAGCGCACCGTATCGCCGGTAGAGACGGAAACCAGCTTTTCACCGGGCTGCAGGGCCACATCACTCACCTGATTGACCGCTGCATAGAGGCGGTAGAGCGCCCCTGAACTATAGGGATAGACCTGGATGGCATTCACATAACCCGCTTTCACGGGCTCTCGTGCTGCCGCCGCATTGGCCTCATCGACCCGCATCAGGGGATCATCAATCTCTTTAGTCTTCTTTGATTTGGCACCAATTTTCTTGAGCTGGCCGGGCAGCGGCAAGGGTTTCACCTTTTCGATGATCTCAACTGGCATTGCCGGTTCCAGGACTTCCGTGGCCCCGACGAAGGGTTCATCGGCAAATGTCTTGGCGATTTCCTTACTGGCACAGGCGGAAAGAGCCAAGGCCGATACGGCGATAAGAAGAGTTTTCATGGGTGGGTTCCTTCTGGTTTGAGTTCGCTGGCCCAGTTGATGGCGTTCACATAGATGCCGAGGGGATTCGCCCTGAGGGTTGCAGCGTCACGCGGTGGCTTCATCACAATGGTCAGGACGCCGGTGAAGCCTGTAACGCCTGCCGATGTGCCATTCTCAAAAGCCTTCTCGCGCCAGCGAAGCTGGAAGGAGGTGGGAGAGGCCCTAACCACGCTGGCGATCTCGACCGTGACGCTGCGTGTTCCGATCTTGCTGAAAGGATCATTCTCGCGGGCATAGTCGTTAAGGGTCTGGGCGGCCCTGTCCGTGGCATAGTCATAGGCCTTGAGCCAATCCTGCTTCACCACCACCGGATCAGTCGAAACACCCCGCACATGCTCAATGAAGCGGGCCAGTTCTGCGGCGATCTGGGCATCTGACGGTTCATAGGACAGGGTTGCGGGGGCAACAGCACGCACCCCGCCGTCCCTCTCGACCTCGACCACATAGGGTGTTACGCGCGAGGTGGTGGAAAGGACGGCAATCTGCAACGAGAGACCCACTGCCAAGGCCAAGGCGCCAAAGGCCATGAAGCGCCAGTTCCGGGCTTGAACCCGTGCCGACCCCAATCGCTCATCCCAGACCTGGGCCGCCTTCTGGTATGGTGTGACTGGCGCTTCGCTACGGCCATAACTTAATCCGGATCGTTTAAAGATCATGGTTCAGTTCCTTGTGTCATCAGTTATCGGGATCAAGGTTGGGGCCTTCACTGGCG
>JANNUW010000416.1:0-18529 GCA_031414095.1 Hyphomicrobium sp.
CAGCAGTCCTATCCTTGCCACATGGCTGTCGAACACCGGAGTTGCAAAGCGGAAGATGACGCGTGGTTGGGTTTTCTTTCCGTTGCTCATACGCGCCAATTCTTCGGCGATGGAAATTTGCGCTAGCAAAATCTTGATGGAGTTATTGATGCCGAGTTGCAGGGCCGAAAGCTCTCCTAGGATAGCATTGAGAAAGGACTCCTGCTCGGCACGGCGCTGCCGTTCAGCCTGCTCCTTAGACATCTTCTCTTGATGGGTACGTCCATCCTCTGCCACCTTGGCGATCCGGCGCTGGGAATAAATCACACCAGAAAACCCGATGAGCGCCGCCACCAAGGCCACCGAGGCAGCAACTAATGTCTGGTAGTCTTTGAAATTCTCCATGGGAAGTTCTTCCTTGTCTAACCGTCGAACCCAGCCTTGCGGAGAGCCTCAAAGAAAAAATCAAGAGCGGCGGGATCGGCGAATGGAAGAGTGGCAGAGAAGTATTGGGAGCTGACATCTGGTTTGGCCACTTTCATGAGACCAACTACGCGGTGAGCTTCTTTCAAATTTCCAACGGTCGCATAAGATGCGGCAAGAAATGCATAGGAACGATGATGGTAAACGCGGGAATTTTCGAGAGCGTGGATCGCTTCATCGAAACGCTTCGCAAATAACAACATTTTGCCATGAACGAAATGAAGCCAAGCGGGAGGATAAGGGTCGCGCTGAAATATTTCTTCGATCATTGTTATCGCGTCTGCTTGCCGACCAATGTGAAGCAACAAGTTGGCATAGTCGCCCTTAATATTGACTTCCAATGGATTGAGTTCAATTGCCCGATTAAAGTGAAAGGCGGAATGGTCGAACTTTCTCGAATAGTTCATGGCCATCCCGGCAACATGATGCGCTGTGGCCTCATTGGGTTCCAGTGCCAAGGCCGCGTTCGCTTCTTGCACGGCCTGATTGAGATGCTCTTCATCACCGCTGTTAAAAAATTTGCCAAGAAAGCTGATGCCCCACCATGCATGTGCGAGGGCGAATTCAGGATCGAGTTTGACTGCTTTGGCAAAGAATGGTTCAGCTGCCCCTTCCTCGGACATGTTGCAGAGTTCGCGGCCCTTGAGGAAGTAATCATAAGCCGACCAATTCTCAGTCAGTTTCCGGCGAACCGAAGAAGCACCCACTGTTAGCACCCGTCCGCCCAATGTGGTCACGATCCGTGCTACCACTTCGTCTTGAACTGAAAAGATGTCTACTGGCTCACGATCATAGCGTTCACCCCATAGCAAATTTCCAGTGGTGGCTTCTTGAAGCTGGCAAGTGATGATTAGCCTGCTCCCGTTCTTAAGTGTCGTGCCTTTCACCACAAATTTTGTTCCAAGCAATCTCGCGACTTCAACGCTATTGACGTCGTCGCCCTGAAATCTAAATGCCGCCGTCCGTGTAGTCACTCTCAGTTCCTTGAAACGCCCTAGCCGAATGATGATGTCTTCAGTAATACCATCACTGAGGTACTGTTGATTGGGTTCGCCACTCAAATTAGTGAATGGAAGAACCACAACACCCTGCTGGTCAGTGTCGGCTGGTCCTGGCTTAGGACGCGCCTCGCTAAGTCCGACCATCGCACTGAGCAGCTGCGGGTCGGCGGAGATGTCTGGAATGTTGGTCATGTCCCAATCATTCCGGAAGCCCGGCCAAGCGATAGCCGCTGATAATTGTCTTGAGATCTGCGAGGCTTTTAGTCGCTGTAGACTTGCTCCACTTGTCGATGCTCCAGTCTGGATAATCGACCATAAAGGCTGCCGCCTCCTGCTCTGCTTCCTTTTGGTGACCGCTCAGCGCAAGAGCAGCTGCGAGTTGCCGCCGGGCCATTGAATGGCGGATTTCCACCCGGTCCAGTGTCTTTACCGCTTCCTCATACTGTCCTAAGTCAATATGCAGGTCGGCTAGGGTCCAATAATACGAGCTGGGCGCCCGAGGATTGAGACGGAATGCCCGTGCCATCAGTTCTAAGCCGTCTCGCGGTTCACCAATTCTTGCCTTGTAATCCGCGAAGAGCATCAGGCATTCAGCATCGTTGGGATTCATTTCGACCGATAATTCTATCTGTCGTTCAGCCTCTTCCCATCGGCCGTCATGCATCAGGACCCAGCCAAAGATTCCGTGAGTGGTGCCATCGTTGGGATCGAGTTGTATCGCCTTTTCCGCCAGCGCCAGTGCCGCCTTTTGATGCACGTTCCTGTCCTCGCCATAGTACGCCCACAGAATAGCATGAACCCGCGCTAGTTCACCGTAAGCTTCGGCATAGAGAGGATCGAGTAAAATAGCGCGTTCCAGCGCTATCTTGGCTTCATTGGCCGCTGCCTTTGAACGTGGGTAATTGTTTCGCCATCTCGTACAAAGATCGTAAGCTTCCATGTTTGATGGGCGATACCTCTCGACGATGGGGCCTTGCCCCAGCTTCCCAGTGATCGCCTCCACAACCCGCCGGGTTACCTCGTCTTGAACCGCGAAGATGTCGGCGAGGTCGCGATCGAAGCGCTCGGCCCAGATGTGGTTTCCGCCCTCCGCCGCGTCTATAAGCTGTACATTGACTCGCAGCCGCTGGGCTGAGCGCCGGGCACTGCCTTCGAGGATGTATTTGACCCCGAGATCACGGGCGATCTGGCGGACATCGGTGGGCTTGCCCTTGTAGGCAAAGGTCGAATGGCGTGCGATAACGAATAGGCCCGATACGTTCGAAAGATCGGTAATGATGTCCTCTGTCAAGCCATCGGTGAAGAACTCTTGTTCTGGGTCGCCACTCATGTTGGTAAAGGGCAAGACCGCGATGCTCCCCTTCGCAGGTCCCGCCATCAGCTTCTGCTGCATGTTCAAGCCGAGGCTGGCCAAGGCGCTGAGGTAGAGCGGATCGGCGTGCAGTTCCTTGTGGTCCGGTGGTGGTTTTGTATCTTGTGCCATGTGCTTAAGCTGGATCAAAAGTCGATGTTGCCCCGAAGCATCACGTGAGTAAAGAGCCCTGCTCGGGCATTCATAATCGTGGTCAGGCGGGTCTGTTTGAAATCCCGGTTTGGGTCATTCGCGTCGGTTCATCTAAGTCCGGGCCAAGTCCGCTTACCCGCTTACAGCGGGCCAATTGCGCAGCTGTACGAACAGACGCGATGGGCCAATAGCTGTGTTGCGCTTCCATAGAAACGAAACGGCAGGCGGGCCATTTTTCACCAGCCTAGATTGCAATTCCAGCAGATGTTGGAATGACTTTCATGGCATGCGATTTTGACAGTCGCCTATGATTTCACCGGCCATCGACACCGTAACCGGCTTCGGTCAGGAGCCGGAAGAACAAGCCCCCGTCGACCATTGTAGGCTCCACGCCGCCGTTCTCGCGCATGAATGCTACGGGATCGTTGGTCCGCTCACCCTTCCGCTCGAGGTAGGCGCCGAGGCGACGCGATTCGGTGACGAGCGCAAGGCTGGCCGGGCGTCGGACGGCGTCGTACCGTAGCAGGCCGTCCGCTACCGTCGCGTCGGTGAGTGCGGCGGTGAGCGCCATCGCATCGTGGCCGGCCTTGATGGCACCGCGCGCCACGTGCGGTCGCGCCACATGGGCGGCATCGCCAAGGAGAGCGACGCGGCCGAAAGCCATGCGCGGCGACTGGAGGTCGCCGATGGGCTGAAAAAGCAGCTGATCGGCCTTGCGCACAACCTCCGCCCAAGCTGCGCAAAGAAGCGCATCAGCATCGCGTCGGAGGGCAGCAACAAATTCCGGTTGTATCTGCTGAGGCGGGATGCCGTCGCGATGCAGGCGCCCGGTGGCGTCAGTCTGCATCCTGCGTAGGGCCGGTTCGTCGACCGGTCGGTACCAGACGAAGCTATAGCGCCGCAGGCCGGGCGTCAGATCGTCGCCCGCGCCCGGCACGGGATAGCCGAGGATGTGTTCGCCCGAGATCAGTCCCCACGCAAAGCGATGAAAGAGTGCAGCATGCGTGGCAGGTGACAGCGCGCGCTCCTCGACCATGCCGCGCCAGCCAACATAGCCGGAATAGTCCAACTCTACATCGGGCAGAAGTTGCCGGCGTACCGTCGAATGAACGCCGTCGGCGCCAATCAACGCATCGCCGCGAAGGCCCGTCCCGTCAGAAAGACGGGCCGTGACCCCGTCAACATCCTGTTGGAATCCGGCAAGTGCAACGCCTCGACGTACATGCTCCTCGGGAAAAACATCGCTCAACATCGTATAGAGTCGAGCCCAGGAAGTGCAGAACTGGGGCATCGCAATCTCGGCCGCGATGTTGCCGTCACGTGCGAGAACCGCACGTCCGCCGATCGCCACTCCGACTGTCGCGTCAACATGGGCGCCGGCATGGAGAAGCCCTTCGAGCATCGGCGGATGAACGCCGAGCCCCGCGCCGCGTCCAGCAAGCCTTACCTTTGCCCGTTCGATAACGACCACGTCCCAACCCGAGCGGAGGAGCATGCAAGCCGCGAACAATCCGCCGAGGGATCCTCCGACCACGATGGCACGACGCATGGAGCTACCCTTTCCAAGAAACTCATGAGTGCAAAAGGCGTATCGCTGCTCAAAAACGTCATTCCAAATTGCAACAGACGATTGCCGAAAGCCCCAAAACTAATGCCTAGTATATTTCAACATTTTGACATACAAAAGTTTAAGCCAAGTACTACGTGTCTTGAATGATGCATATATTGCTAAGTTCTGGTGCCAAATACCAATTTGTTTATTTCGCAGCGACGTTAGCATTGACTGAACAGCTGAAGGGATTTTTGTTTCATGAAATTCTTAAGGTTCTTGTTAAACTTGAACAAGCGTTTGGTGAAAGAGTTACTTCTATTGGATGACGTCCCTTTACAATATCGCAGAACTATAGGTGGAGATAATTATTCTCCTGACGAAACCGACTCCCCTTTGGTCGACAATACGGAACCTAACGTCATTGCCAACAAAAAGCGGAAATACGAACCCAAGTAAATCGTTTCGCCAAATCTGATCCACACAATGGATTTCGTCCATAAGTATTGATCAGGTCGAATAACCCATCCACTATTTTTTAACAAAGCGGGAGCAACGCATGCAGTCGACCCCCATGAAAGCAGTAACGACGCCACAGATTCCCTTCGACAGCGGCAAGCTCGACCGACTAATGGATACAGCAGGGGTGGATATTCTAGTTGCATCGTCCAAACACAACGTTGGCTATCTTCTTGGTGGCTACCGCTTTTTCTTTTTCGAAGGCATGGATGCGATCGGACTGAGCCGCTATCTACCACTATTCCTCTACGTAAAGGGAAGGCCCGACCTGTCGCTCTATGTCGGCAATGTGATGGAATCCTATGAGAGAGACCGTGGACGTTTCTGGCTTCCTAATGTTGAGACGACAAGTTGGGGTACTCGGGACGCCATTCAAAAGGCGCTTGATCATATCGGCAAGCTTAACCGATCGCCGCGGCGCATTGCTCTCGAAATGGCATTCCTTCCGGCCGATGCCTATCGTGACCTTGAGGCACAGCTTACAAACGTTGATATAGTTGATGCGCAAATTCTACTTGAGCGACTACGCGCCTGCAAAGACGCAGAAGAGCTCGCATTCTTGAAGAAAGCGTCCGATGACGTGATTGATTCAATGCTAGCCGTGATCGCGTCTCACGGTCCGGGAACTACGAAACAACAGCTGGTTGATGCTTTGAAACGCGAAGAGACTAATCGGTCCCTGAGTTTCGAATACTGTTTGATCACCACGGGCACTAGCCTGAACCGCGCGCCGTCTGAAGATGTCTGGCGGATGGGCGAGATCGGCTCACTCGATTCCGGTGGCAACTATAAGGGCTACATTGGTGACCTCTGCCGTATGGCAATTTTAGGAGAACCAGATGCCGAACTGGTGGACATCCTCAGCCACGTCGAGGAAATTCAACAAGCGGCACGTGTGCCAGTTCGGGTAGGTGTCCGGGGAGGCGACATCTATGCGGCCACGCAAGATATGGTTGAGCGTAGTCCGCACAAAGGATACATTTCGTTTGTCGCTCATGGCATGGGCCTCATCAGCCACGAGGCGCCACGTCTATCAGGAAGGGCGCCAGTTCCTTATCCAGGTGATGACGCGGATCAACTACTGGAGGCTGGCATGGTGCTCTCGATCGAAACCACTGTGTTACATCCTCGGCGCGGGTTTATTAAGCTTGAGGATACAGTTGCAGTCACTGCGAATGGATACGAAGCCTATGGAGACCGTGGCCGCGGTTGGAATCGCGGCAAGATTTGATTTCACCTGAGTCGCTTTCTTTGACGAACTTCGGCAACGTCGGTTAATGGTCCTTAGCAGGCCAAAAGAACTCGTGCTCGATTCGTCAGCTTTGGGCTAACACCGGAAGTCAGCTCAAATTGTGCGTTCATCCGATTTGATCGTCAACTATTACATCACTGACTAATGTCGCACTTTCCCATGATCTTCATGCAGACTGCAATCTGGTCATCATCGTTGTCAACATCACCTGAGCTTGTGCCATCTGCCGCAAGCAAAATGTTATTGCTTTGCAGTAGAGCACCTGACACATGAGCTGCCGCGAAAGATGTTCCAGTGCACTTGTTTTTCTTATTTCCGAGCCAAAGCGACTCGATGTCAACTCCGGGAGCTGCGAAGTCGGGCCTTATGCCATTACCAAATGCGGAGCCAAAAGGACTAACACTCTTGCTAAACCAGAAATTTTTTGAGCTGTCTACAGCCGATACAGTGACTACCCCACCAGTGCCAGAGCGATATCCCCCGATTCTGGCGGGAGTTATCAGTTCGACAAAGCCACCCCAATTGGGTTGTCCACTTGCCGCATCGTAGTTGCCAGCCGCGACTGAAATCTTTGCGCCATTGTCGGCCAATTTCATAATCGCGACTTCCACATCAGAATAGGGATTTCCCGTGTTTGCGGGGTCAACTACAGCGCCCCAACTCATGTTCACTACATCGCCACTAGCCATTCGAGACTTTATCCATTGAATTGCGTTCTTTAGAGTCTGGGGATCTGCTACTGGCGAAGCAATGGAGTAGACCTTGATTGGCACGATGGTGGCCCCTGGCAACATCCCCACGATGCTCCCGCCGGAGTAATTTTTTCCCGCGATGATACCTGCGATAAATGTGCCATGACCGAGGTCATCTTCCACTTTGCTATGATCAGCAGAGGCGCTCTGACAATTTGTTGCAGTGCAGACTGCTGCGTCGTTGAAATCAATGTTGAGCAGAGTGCTAGATGTGTATACCCCACTGTCGATGACCCATGCTTTTCTGGTCGGAACATTGCCCTGTAGTGGACCGCCCATACTTGCAATGCCCGGTGGAGTAATGGCTTGGGTGGGCAGGTTCGATGGCGTGGCACAACTCGCAGGGAAAAGATAATATAGTGGATTTGCCTCAACGTGGTCAATTATATCGCCGAATTTCTCGGTTAAGTATTCTCGAGCCTGGTCCGGAGGCAAATTTACTATGAATGGATCGCTCTTTTCCTTGCCATCTCCCTCGGCCTTAAGAAGGTCGTCCTTTAAGAAATCGGCTTCACGGTACGGCACAACTTCCGTCTTGAGGAAAACAAGTGCAGTTTCCATTGACCGAGCTACGGCTTTTGCGACTAGGTCCTCTGATAAAGCGGTCTTTATCGGCGCCAAGAGAAAAAACGCAGCAGACGAGCAAAGCAACAACCTACGCATCATGGTAGTTCACTCCCTATGAAAATGGCGGCTTCTGCTATCTTCCGCAACCAAACAACACCGCGTCACCAAAGTCGCTAGCGTATGATCGTTTTTTTGGAAAGCTTCCACCGGAACCATGTTTTTTATCGTTCTTTGGATTGAACGGATTATCGTGTTCACCGATCTTGGTTGAATCGTTGAACTTCTTGTGCAGGTAATCAACGAGATCATTCTTCGTTTTTATGTCGGCCGGAAGTTGTGGAACCACAACGTAAATTTTATCGGGTTCGTCAATAACTGCCTCAACTTCGACGTTTAGAACATTCGTAAGTGCTGCCGATATCTCCTTTGGATCTATTGGAGTGGGGGCGCCAGCCATATCTGGCAAAGATTTGAGCCAAGCTGCCATAATGATTCTCCCTACAGCCTCAAAATCTGCCCCCGTAGGATCGGTTTTCAATCGCGCTCTGGACATAAATGCTCCTTCGAGAATCTACGATGTCGCTACCGCCTCATGCAGTATGACCATCGACAGTAACGGAAAACTGAAGACAGCAAATTGGGCATTCGGCGTGTCGCAGAGTATCGCCTGATACGCGACCTGCCGCAATGTCTGACAGTAGTTTGGACTTTACGTCGGCAACGATTTCTTCATGCATCATTTGCCAATGTCCAGCATCTGGTGGGGAATTCGCAGCGAACTCTGTCTGCGAGACTAAGGTATTGTCAATTTCGACAGACGGCCAGACGAATGCCATAATACCAGGAAAACTAAACAACAGTAAGGAGCGCCGCTTAAGCATGTTGCTTACCTCTGTCTTAAGAATACCCCACAGGATTGAATTTCGCAATAAGAATAGACGCACGGTAGTATATCAGTTTGAATTTTCTTCGCAGTCATTTCGCGACTAGAACTGGAAGTCTTCTAAGGGTCAAAAGCAGGAGTCATCTTTCCGAGCCAGAAAGTCCGCTCTGGGCCCATGAGTTGACAATGCTATGGTGGTTCAAATTGCCGCTGTTACGCATTCACGCCTGGCGCCCCAAGGGATTACTCAAACTACAGCTCCAGCGGTCGATGGAACAGGATTTTGACATCTAAACAGCTTCTTACAGCATTGCTTGCGCAATTCCTGTATGAAGCGCCCACCTCTACTCTTCGCAAGGCCAACGAAGAGATGCTTTAAGGCCGGTCGGAAGTTTTGTCGCCTGGTCGCCGCAGGCGCTGTCGAGTTGTTCTTGCAGTAGTCCCTCGACACCCGAGAGGTCGGCACCAGCGATGTCTGTTTTGTAAAGATAGGCGTCGGTGAAGTCGGCACCAGTAAGTTTGGCGCCGGTTAGGACGGACCGTGCGAGACTGCTGAGCTTGAGATTTGCACTGCTAAGGTCGGCATTCCCGAACTCGCAGCGGTTGAACTCTCCCCTTGAGAGATCTGCGCCCATCAGTTTGGCACTCTTGAAATTGCTGCGAGACAAGTCAATCTTGCTCAGACGAGCGCCTGTGAGGTTCGCTCCCTCGAAATTGACTTTGCTTCCGCTGGCCTTTTCCATCACAGTGTTGGCGAGATTGGCTTGCTTGAATGTGACGCGATTTAACTCGGCGAAATTCAATATAGCACCACTGAGATTGGCTTCCTCAAACCCGGTGCCGCTCAGGAATGTACCGGTAAGATTGGCGCCCTCCAGGTTTTCACCGCCAAGCATCAACCGTTCTTTGTCGCAGCCGGACCAGTCTATTCCTGGTCCGCGATCGACATCACAATCAGGTGCTGCTTCGGCATCGGTGGTGGCTAGCAGGAGAAAGATAACTAATGGAAAGCATTTCATGATCTGGCCCCAAGTGAACCTGCAAGGCGGTTGTTCAAACTAAAGTTGGATCGTAATCCCTGCCTTGAAATAGATCAATGGAGATAACAACTGATCCGCGACCAGAATCTGCTAATGGGGTGATCGCGCCATGGTCCTGACATGCCAGCAATTCAAGTTGTATAATGGGGCCCAAAAGAGGGGAGCAAGCCATGGCAGCCAAGTGATCTGGTGTCAGGAGTGGGCCAGATGCACAAGTTACCTGCGCGCGTCAGATTTTCTGCTTTGGGCCAACAGGAGACATTCAGGAACTTGCGCCGCAGCAACGATTAAACCCGCTCCAGTCTCGGCGTCGGCACTCTCGTTTCCCAGGTCACTACTCTCTTAGCATGTGCGCCCTTGGCAAGACGAGAGTTCCATGGTTCCTTTGGACAAGAGAACTTAGGCGGCACACATCATGAAGACAAATCCCTTGTCAGAAGGATCCACTCACCGCTTTCGGATGAACCGGGAAAAGCAATGTAACGCCGCCTCGCCCCCTCGCTAAATCCGCTCCGCAAATAGAGGGAAATAGCGTCCCTGTTTTCGCTGCTTACGGTCAGGGCCATGCGGCTTGCTGGGCAATCCTGAGCCTGGGAGATTGCGGCCTGAAGCAGGGAAGAACCAATGCCCCGGTGACGGAACGCCGGATAGACTGAAAGAGACATGAGAAACCAGCATCCGGCGGCGAGAGTTTCCAACTCAAGAAGGGGGGCATACACTTCAGGCAGTTCGTTGACATCGCCTGGATTGTAGGGCTCCGGAACCATATAGCCCGCAAAGGCACCGACAATTTCCCGTTCACTTTCAGCTACCATCCATCGCGAGAAGTGCGACGGGAGATCATTCCGGGTTCGAATCCGGGCGCGGCCGATCTCCATGGGTCCCTGGCCCGCTGAAGCCAGCGTGGACCAGTACCAGGACACAAGTCCGCGGCTCGCAATATCCATGAGCACGGCGAGATGGACTGCTTCGTGCTCTTTTGCAGGCCGCAGCAACGGCATTTTCTTCATGTCCCTGGCATCAGGTTACATCCCATAACTTTCGTTCACACTAATAAAGTATATGTATCGGATTGAGTTCCGTTTCGTTCAGGCGGCTATCATGCCATCCCAGCTTGAAAGGAATATCATAAAGCCGGCCCGGGGCAAAACGCGGCCAAATAGGCCTCAGACCTGGTACCAAGACACGAACGACGCTAGTCAATTGATCTTGAAGAGTGAGATCGACAATCAGCACGTCAAGTTTCTTGTCTCTGATCAAATCAAAGCCGACTGCACCAGGAGCAGAGGGCACTATGCGCTGAGCCGCCGCGTCCTTGCTGGGAAGAATAAAGCGATGATCGTCCAGCCTGGCCAACATGCACCAGGCGAGAAAGCCAGCCGGTGGCTCTCCGCGCGAACGAGACTGGATGGTCTTTGTTATTTCAAACTGCACGAGTTCACCCATGGCTGCTTGTGCAGCCGCCGCCTTGGTTCTTGCCGCCGCAAAGCCAAAAGCCAGGTCACTTCCACCGCTGTTACTTGAGACGGCTGCAGCTACCGGAACGCCAAGATCGTGGGTGAGGTCCAGTACCCAGAACTTGCGATCGGACCTGTGCATCCAGTCTTCGAAGGGCCGGCGTAGCGATAATTTTTCGCCATCTAAATCCATGGCCGGCCGATTGACACGCCCATACCACCAGATGGAGACCGCATCACGCTCGATTGTCTCGAGAAGGGCCCTCTCAATCGCATCAGCAAGACGATCACCAGAGGCCAGACCATTTGAGTCTGGAATTGGGAACCCCTCTTCCATCGCTTGCGGATATCCCAGGAAGCAACTGGCTGCCGGAACGAGCCTTATGCCTCCATCAATTAGTGACCGAGCTCTGACCCAGGCGATTTCCCGGTTCCGATCGAGCCATGGAGGCAATCGGTGAGGTTCGCTAACATGGCTATTCCATTCGTGCGAATTTGCGTATTGACGATCAGAAATCAAAAGTAGTGACTTGGGATCGATTGCTGAAACCCCGAGGTCGGCTGGCGATCCCCTTAGGATACCTCGTGCTTCGTCAAAAATGGCGGCGTGGCGCTCCATCGCTTCGGACTCGCACCGCGATGCGGCTTCTTCCCGTGTCAAGCCGCGACCACTGACGACCCGCTTTACCCCCCACCTGTCTGGCTTGAGGATCGCGGCAGCGATTCTGATCGGACAGCCCCAGCCGATTTCGGGCTCAAGGAAAGCCTCAATAATTCCATGGGTTTTATTATCGTCCACAATAATGCCTGACCTTCTGTCGATTATTGACCACGCATGACACCATCGCTGATTTAACCTATCATGATTTCTGTCATTAAGGACTGCATATGTCCCCAAGAATTACCAGGACCGAACCACAACCTGTAAAGCCCGCAGGATCTCTCCAGTCTGGCGTGCCGCGAGAGGTGGTTGTGCTGACCGCGGATCTCGTAGGTTACAGCGAACTAGTGTTCCGGAATGCTGAGAATGGATTCGCAGTTCTGCGCGAAACCAGGACAATCCTCGTCGACTGCATTCATCGCAATTCCGGAAAAATTCTCCAGACTGTCGGGGATTTCGTTTTGGCCACATTCGATGATTTTGGGGCGGCCCTGCAGGCTGCCGTTATTGCACAGGAAGGTCTCCTGAGCCGCCACCAGGTGTCGCCGACTGCCACTGCCGGCCATTGGAGGATCGGCATAGCTCGTGGAGAGGTCTCCAAGGTCGATGACGACTACTATGGAAATGCGATCAATGTAGCGGCACGTTTGCAGGCGCTTGCAAATCCTGGTGAGACCTATTTCACCGGTGCACCACAAGATCTCCAAGCTCCCGACGGCGTCGTCGCCGATGACCTTGGGCCAAAAGCGCTCAAGAACATAGATCAGCAGGTTAATATTCGCCGGTTAGTTATCCCTGCCTATGAATTGCTCATGCAAACGGCCAGGCCGGGCTTCAGCACATCACCAAGAATTCTCAAGCAACTGCGTAAACCGATCGTTCGACTGGAGCCGTTTGAAAATCTAAACGAGGAAAGCAAGAACCGCCTGTTCGGTGACGCTCTTCTGGGTGAGGTGCAGCTTATTTTGTCGCGGCTGAGCAACTCAATTTCAGTTATTGGACCGCGGTCTGCCTCAGTTCCCCATGACTATGTCCTGTCAGGGATGGTTAAGAGCGGCGGTATCCACCATCGCATTATGGCGCGACTGATTTCTTGTGCAGATGGCGTGACTTTGTGGATGGAAAGTTTTGATTGCGATCTCGAACATTCATTTGATCTGCAGGATCAGATCTCGCAGGAAATTGTTGCCGCCCTGCAACTCAGCCTGACCGAAGGTGAGCAATCCCATCTGTCTTGGCGCGGCACCAGATCGGGCAAGGCCTGGGAATGCTTTCAGCGTGCGCACGACATTGAACGGCGCTTTACCCGCCAGGGTCACCGGAAGGCGAAGGAATTTTATGCTGAGGCGCTCAAACTTGATCCAAATTATCTCAGCGCCTTGGTTGCAATGGGCTTTTGCCATCTGGATGAAGTGCGTCTTGGGTGGACTAAGAATGAAGAAGAGTCAATCGAGGCGGCGGAGGCGCTCTGTGGGCGGGCAAGGCAGCTAACCACTCAGCATGCCGATGTATCAGCCCTTTCGGCATTCCTGTGTTTCTTCAAGAAGCAATGGGTGCATGCACGCGAAGAAATGCACGTTGCCGTCCAGCTTGCCCCCCAGAGCCCGGAGATAGTTGGTTATCAGGGAGCGCTTTTTGACCTGATGGGCGATTACAGGTCCGCCATTCGATCTTACACAACAGCGCTTCAGTTAAGCGCTCATTCACCGGCATGGATTCCGTCAAATCTGGGTCTGTCCTACCTAGCGCTTGGAAACGAGGCCGAGGCCGAGTACATCTATCGCGCAGTCCTGCAACACTATCCAGATTATGTTCGAGCCTGGATCGGCCTCGCTATTTCACTGAACCGGCAAGGAAAGGCAGCCGAAGCCAGGAAAGCAGCAGAAACGGTTCTCACTCTGGATGCGCAGTTCTCCTCAGCCCAATGGGTCAGGTCGAGGCCCTTCAATGACGAAAAGCTTCTAAATGTATTTGTTGACGAACTGCGTGCGGTAGGCATTCCGTAAGAGGATGTCGTCCAAGAGGGATACCGGCCGCAGCCAAAGAGTGCAGCGGCACTCATGCCAACCAGGAAGCCCTGATTGCGAGACGGGGCATATCGGGAATTGGGTCATGTCGGCTCGGGGTCAAAAACAGAAGTCAGCCAACGCCAGCGCCATTTCCGCTTTACCTCTGATAGCAGACGAATTGTTGCAGATAGCGGACGTCAGCACCATGGGCTTCTTCAGCAGGCGCAGGCGGAAGGCTGCTGTGGCTGGGTAGGGTGGAAACCTCTAGTCAGCAGTATTGATCTACCTCAATGCCAAATCCAATTGTTGGGTGCATTTGTTACTTTGGGGGAGGTGTTGCGTAGGCCCCCCCCTCTCAAACCGTCCCCTGCTGGATGGCCCTGCAGCGCAGCGTCTGCGGGGCCTTCCTTCATTTGAGACAGGCCGGAAAACGGGGCCCGACGCTGGCCTATCGTGCCACGAACCTATGTGGGTTGAGGAGAGGGGGACAAGCGCCGATCCCGCCGATACGAACATCATTTGTGGTTGCGGACGCCATTTGTCGCTTCAGGATACATTTCAACCAGGGCGGCTCGGCAAATGCCGTGGCGAGCGGCCGTGGCTACTCGACAGAGACCCGGAAGGATGCGGTGACAATCTCAAGCTGCTGACCCGAACTGCAACGAATACTTATTTTCCACAAGTGCATACCCTCGGTGGTCTAGTGGCAACCGCCCCAAGGTTTGCGTATATTCTTAAGAGCTCATTGGATCGCTTGAGGATTTGTTCAAACGATCCAGTTTACGCCGACCATGAACCGGACAACCGCAGCGGTGATCGGGCAACCCACGGTGCTGCTTGCCATGGCTGCCTTCTTATCGCTGAAACAAGTTGTGAAATGAGGAATCTCTTTCTCGACCGGAGCCTGCTTGTACCGACCATGGCCGGCGACCAGCACCAATTCTTTGTTTAGTTTGTGGAGACAATCGAATTTGAAACGTTTGATGGGCGCAGCAGGACTCGAACCTACGACCCGGTGATCAAGAGTAAGCTCATAAGCGAGGTAATTTGCGTGAAAATCCGTTAGCTTCCTCGCCCTCCGTGCTTACTATGTGCTTATTTTTAGGAAATATAAATCCATAATAACTTGGTAACACATTGAAATCATTGGCGCACCCGAAGGGATTCGAACCCCTGGCCTCTGCCTTCGGAGGGCAAAGGCCCTTGATTGTTGGCGTTCAAGAGTGTCCGGTCGTTACATAAAATTATTGAAAATCCAAGGTTTTCCTGCCATGTATGTTCATGGGCGTTCCCTCACGTCCTGAATTACAGTGGTGACCGGGTGGTGACCGAAGCAAAAAGGTGCTGCAATGGCTGACAAAGAACGCAAGGCAAAGTTGACTGACCGGGTGGTGAATGCCGCCAAGGCTGAACCCCAGCGCTATGTCGTTTGGGATACCGACAAGAAGGGATTCGGCCTCAGGGTGGAGCCATCGGGCCATAAGTCGTTCATCGTGAGGTATCGTACCAACGGTGGCGGCAGGAGCGCGCCACGGCGGCAAATGAAGTTGAGCGGGGCAACGGGCATGGGGCTTACCGCCGATGCCGCCAGGAAGCTCGCAGAACGCATCCTGGGACAAGTGGCAAACGGCAAAGACCCTCAGGATGAACTTGCAGCCAAGCGGCGGGAGATGACTGTCTCTGTCCTCTGTGCCCTCTATCTTGACGAAGGCACGGAAACAAAGAAGGCTTCTACGCTCGCCACCGACAAGGGCCGCATTGAACGACACATCAAGCCGCTCTTAGGCAAGCGCCTCATCACAGAAATTTCCAGCGCCGATGTAGAGCGCTTCATGCGCGACGTTGCGAACGGCAAAACCAAAGCCAACGTGAAAACCAAGAAATATGGCCGCGCCATTGTGGACGGCGGCAAGGGAACTGCAACGCGCACGGTCGGCCTCCTGGGTGGCATTTTCTCATTCGCCGTACGCCGGAAACTGCGCTCTGATAATCCGGTGCGCGGTGTGAAGCGCTATGCAGACAACAAGGGCAAACGCTTCCTCTCAGCAAAGGAACTGGCAACTCTAGGAGAGACCTTACGCACCTATGAAGCCAAGGGTGCGAATAGTTCTGCGCTGGCAATTATCCGCCTCTTGACCTTCACTGGCGCGCGCAAGAGCGAGATTACCGGACTAAAATGGAATGATGTTGAGCTCGAAAGGTCCTGCCTTCACCTCTCAGATTCAAAAACTGGTGCAAAAGTCATTCCGATTGGGCCACCTGCCCTTGCTATCCTATCGGAGCTAACAGCTGTTGAAGGCTCGCCCTATGTGTTCCCGGCGGAAGCTGGAGGTGGTGCATTTCAGGGAACTGAGAAAATCTGGCGGAAGGTGCGAGACGCTGCAAAGCTCAGAGATGTGCGCATTCATGACTTGCGCCATTCCTTTGCCAGTGTCGGCCTTGCAGGCGGTGACGCCCTTCCCATCATCGGAAAGCTTTTGGGCCATGCAGACGTAAAAACCACCGCGCGCTACGCCCACCTTGCCGATGACCCGCTCAAAGCAGCAGCAACCCGCATATCGGGCAGCATTGCCGCTGCAATGGCGGGCAAACCGATAGCAGAAATTGTATCGCTCAAGAAAGTGCATTGACGAGAGCCTGGCAAAGCTGGGTCACTTTTTTGTGAACCGCGTAAGAGTGCAAAAATCGTTCAACTCAAGGAAGTGAAGTAACTGAAGATTTGGGTAGTGAGTCAGTCTGAAATTAGCGGCCTTATGTATCAAACGCACCAAGATCATCTGCCCTGTCTAGCATATAACGGGGCATGACTGAACCCCTGATTGATAAAAATCTTGCCGACAAGCGCAAGGAAATCCAAGCCTACATCGGGAGCCTTGAGCGCGACCTGGAGCAGGCCCGCCGTGACTTGTCGCACATCATAGCCACCGAGAGGGTGTTCCAGTCGCGCGGGCCCAAGGTGACGGCCTACATGGAGATGGCGGCGCTATTCCCCCGGCATGCGCTACCCGATCTTGTCAAAGCCGCGCTGGCTACCAGTCAGGACGGCATGACCGCATCGGCTATTGCCGCACATATCATTTCGGCAATGAAGCTGGACGAGACGGACCACCGCTTGCGGCAGGCTGTCAGCTACAAGGTCGTGCAAGTTCTGAGACGGTGGGAAAAGGTACGGAAAGTCACGCGCTTGAAAAAGGTAGGGACGGCCATCGTATGGCGACAGGCCCGCTCTACTTTGCAACCTGTCTAAGAGTGGCAAGTGATATGACCATTCTCAAACTATCAGGGCTGAAACGCTTGAATCCAAGCTTCTCGTACCACTTGGCCTTTTCTTCGTTTATTGCCTCTAAAGTCAGTGTCGGAATTGCAGCATGTTCGGCAATGACGAGGCAACGATTGAAAGCATCTTTCATTAAGAGTGTGCCATAACCCTGTTTTGCGTCAGCTTCATTAACCCCTAACTTAGCGAGATAGATTGCAGGGACAGGTCCGTCCCTTGTGAATTTTGCCGCGACGTCGGGATCGACATTTTCCAGACTCCACACAATGAATGTAAGGGTGTAAAAACCCACTACATCAAAGGTGGCTGGCTTCGTGCCAACGAAAACCCTCATTTTATATTTTTTATGTTCTTGTAGGGATGTGATCTTGAGGTAGTTGTCTATTTTCTCAACACCGCAAGAAAAAGCCCCCCGATTTACTGATCTATCGAGGGGCGTAATGTTAAGCATGTGCAGTTATTACTTCTTCTTGGAACTCGAAGTAATTTTACCTGCCATCAAATTTTTAAGGGCCTGAGTGGGCTTCTCAGACGAGCGCGTGGCGCGGAGAAGCGTGGTCATTTCCTCGCGGGAAACTTTCCTAACGATAGGCATCTTAAATTCAAAATCCTTTAACTGTGCGGCCATGAGAGTCACCTTTTAAACAGCACACTGCTGTCGTTTCTGATTGATTAACGCGCATAATCCATAAAAGGTCGGTTAACACAAGATTGCCTGAACCCGTTCGGGATCAGTGCGAAAGGCACGTGACAATCACGGTACAACCACCCTTTAATCGCGCTACAATAAGTTGCAGGGGCCATAGAGCCATATCGAGCGATGCCATCGACTGCGGGAAAAATAGTGGCTGTACGATGCGGTTAAACGCATCTGGTTGAAACATGCCTGTGTCAGAATGTCGCAATTATTTATCTTTTTTCGTAGAACAAAACATCAACTTTTGGACACTTAGTCCAAAAAGCTTACATTTTGCCATTCTGCCAATAACCCTTCCAATTCCGGCTAACTGGGTGCGCCAAGGCAAGGTCGCCAACCCGTCCAGCCAGTTCGCCGTTTGGCATCCCGCGATGATCTTCTAACCAAGCAGCGTGGTTTGCATATTGAGCAAGGTAGCGGGCTGAAACATGATGGTGTTGGCCCCGGATCATCCGGCGCAGGCGGCTAAAGTAGCTTTCAACTTGGTTCGTGCAGCTTTCCAGAGTCGCATAGGCTTCACTGTGGTTGATGCGGCCAACTTGCCAGCCTTCATGCAGGCGATCCCAATGGCTGGCCTCGTCGGCATGCATCACGGCCATACGGCTTACGTGCTGCATGGCCAATTCGACGCCCTCGGCCTCGGTACGCACTACGAAAGGCAGGGTGCGGCCCTTGCGCTGCCGGAAGGCCACTACCACCCGGCGCTTGCCTGTCTGGTTTTCAGCAAGGCGACGGTCAACCCGGTTTTCCTTCAAGTTGGCAGGGCGCACGTAACCGCCGTTGTACATGCCATCAACTTCAACATCGCCTTCCAAGGGCATTGCAGGGCGATCAGAACCCATTGCCTCGCGGATTTTGTGGGCAAGCACGAAAGCCGTCTTGTACTGGCAATCAAGGTC
>JANNUW010000417.1:0-3488 GCA_031414095.1 Hyphomicrobium sp.
CAGCAGTCCTATCCTTGCCACATGGCTGTCGAACACCGGAGTTGCAAAGCGGAAGATGACGCGTGGTTGGGTTTTCTTTCCGTTGCTCATACGCGCCAATTCTTCGGCGATGGAAATTTGCGCTAGCAAAATCTTGATGGAATTTGCGATGCTGAGCTGCAGGGCCGAAAGTTCACCCAGGACGGCATTGTGAAAGGACTCGCGCTCGGAACGGCGCTGCCGTTCGCCCTGCTCCCTCGACATTTTCTCCTGGTGCGCCCGCCCATCTTCGGCCACCCTGGCAATCCGGCGCTGGGAATAGATGACACCGGAAAACCCGATCAGCGCTGCCAGCAGCGCAACACAGGCACCGACCAACGCCTGATAGTCTTTGAGGTTTTCCATGGGCAATTCTTCCCTGTCTAACCGTCGAAACCCGCGTTGCGCAGAGCCTCGAAGAAGAAATCCAGCGACGTGAGATCGGCAAAGGCAAAAATAGCGCTAAAATGAGCGAAGCTGATATTAGCGTTTGATTCTTTCATCAATCTGACTTCGCGACGGGCGTCCTCAAAATTGCCAAGAAGTTGATGAGAGGCAGCAAGAAGCCCATGGGAGCGGTAATGATACACATTTCCATTTTCGAGGGTGCTGATGGCGTCCTTGAAGCGTTTTGCAAAGAACAGAAACTTTCCATGGGCGTAATGCAGCCAGGCGGGTGGATAAGGGTCGCGCTTGAAGACTTCTTCAACCATTGAAAGAGCGTCCGCGTTACGACCAATATACAGAAGCAGATTGGCGTAATCGCCACGTATGTTGACATCCAGTGGATTGAGTTCAATCGCCCGACCAAAATGGAAAACCGAACGGTCAAACTTCCTAAGATAATTCAACGCCATGCCAGCGGTGTGGTGGGCCGCAGCTTCATTGGGATCGAGTGCAAGGGCAGCACTGGCACTTTGAAATGCTTGATTGAGCTTTTCCTGATCGGCACTGTTCCAGAACATTCCAATCAGGGAAATAGCATGCCATGCATGGCCAAGTGCAAAATCGGGATCAAGTGCAACCGCCTTGGCAAAGAGAGGCTCGGCGGCGCCTTCGTTTCCTGCATTGCAATGTTCACGGCCCCTCAGAAAAAAATCATAGGCGGACCAGTTTTCAGTTGGCTTGCGGCGAATAGACGTGGTGCCTGCAGCGACAACCCTGCCACCCAAGGCGGTGACAATCCTCCCGATAACTTCGTCCTGTACAAGGAAAACGTCCACTGCCTCACGATCATAGCGTTCACCCCATAACAAGTTGCCGGTCAGGGCTTCCAGAAGCTGACAGGAGATGATCAACCTGCTTCCATTCTTAAGTGCCGTGCCTTTCACCACATAGCGTGCACCCAGCAACCGTGCGGCGTCTCCGCTGTTGATATCTTCACCCTGAAATCTGAAAGCTGCTGTCCGCGCAGCCACCTTTAATTCCTTGAAACGCCCCAGCCGAATGATGATGTCTTCGGTAATACCGTCGCTGAGGTATTGTTGGCCAGAATCTCCGCTCAGATTGGTGAAAGGCAGAACAACGATCCCAAGTTGATCAGGTTCTGCCAGACCCGCCATGGATCGCGACTCGCTCAACCCGACCATCGCACTAAGCAATTGCGGGTCTGTGGCAACGTCTGACAAATTCGTCTTGGCATCAGCAGACATGTCAAATTCCTCTAAGGAATTAACGGATTAGCCTAGTTATAATCATAAGCGTAACAGTTTGGGGTTCCTGCCGCAATCTGGGATAAAACGATGGGTACTGCTCGGTTTGGCAGATGTCCGAACATTGAGCTTTACGAGTACGGTGACCAAGCGCAATACTTGGCTGGCCATGTCGCAGGACATCAAATCACCGATTGATCATGGGGGCTTACACGCGGACCCCCTCTATCTCAGTGCGCTGGCCAGTCTTGGGCCAAACATCCCCCAGAAACTTACCGCAGCACCTGCCAAGGGCAGCATTGCGGTGCTTCCTTTCGTCAATATGAGTGGAGATCCCGAGCAGGAATCCTTCACTGATGGCTTGACAGAAGACATCATCACGGACTTGTCAAATGTGCCAGGGTTCTTCGTTATCGCCCGCAATTCGACCTTTGCATATAAGAGCAAGCCCACGGACGTCCGCCAGATCGCCCATGACCTTGGTGTGAAATACATTCTCGAAGGCAGTGCCCGTCGTTCGGACAAGCGGCTGCGCATCAATGTCCAATTGATAGATGCGGCTGAAGGCGGAAATCATGTTTGGGCCGAACGTTTCGACCGTGACCTTGCCGATATTTTTGCGATTCAAGATGAGGTGACCCGCCGCGTGGTAGAAGCGATTACCGGTAAACTTGCAGCCAGTTCGATCACCGTGCGATACCATCCCACCAATCTTGAAGCCTATGATCTGTGTGCAAGGGCCCGTAACCTGTGGTCTCTGTCTAAAGCGCTCAATCAAGAGGCCCACACACTTCTCGTTAGGGCTGTTGCGCTGGACCCGAAATATGCCGAAGCCCATTGGCAACTGGCTTTGGTCCATCTTTGTACCTGGCTTTATTGGAGCGATGAACAGGAACCCCACCGCCGCAATGCCTTGATTGCGGGCCAACGTGCGGTTGATCTTGCCCCCAAAGATTCAAGCGCTCAATGGGTTTTGGGATATGTCTTAGCCCACGAACAGCGTTGGGATAAGGCGAAGGCTTATTTTGAAGCATCCCTGCACATGAATCCCAACGATGCCGATGCCCACGCGATTGGTGCCGATTTCAAGATTACGTTCGGGTTACCGGTAGAGGGTCTGGAATTCGCAGCCAAGGCTCTTCGGCTCAATCCGCGGCCCCCTAGATGGTATTATTGGATATTAGGCTTGGCGCAGACTGCAAATGGCCAATACGAGGATGCGGTGACAACCTTGCGGCGGGAGGAAACTTACCGTACCGGTTCGCGCCGCGTACTTGCTGCGGCTCTTGCGCTGTCTGGCCATGTTGAGGAAGCCCGGGAAGAAGCGAGGTTTTTCCTTACCGACAATCCAGATTTCCACGTTGCCAAATGGATTAGAAACCAGGCTTTCAAAGACCAAAAGGATGCTAAATTCTGGACTGACGCTTACCTGCTCGCTGGATTGCCGGAGTGAGGCAAAGACCACAAAATGCTGTGTTTATCTCAATGTACTCAAACCAATCGGAAATTAGGCGATGTCTGCTCCGGGTCAACAGGAGACCAAGTGCAACCCTCAAGCCATGTCGGCTTTGCCTTTGCAAGCAGACCAATTGTCGGAAAAAGCGGACGTTGCAGGCGCGATGTCCGGTCTACCGAGCTGAGCAAACATCTTGCAAAACGACCTTGAGGTCGGCTTTGGGCCGATACTGTTGCAAAAGTCTTTTTGCATCGCTCAACACAAGTTTTCCGGGCCGAGGGTGCGGCGCTCTGACAACCATGTGGGGGACCACATTATTAGGAGCTAAACTCACAGGCGACCTCGGTAACGCGCCTGAGGGC
>JANNUW010000418.1:0-8511 GCA_031414095.1 Hyphomicrobium sp.
CGCCCGCGCCGAGGATCAACTGCGTGCCGAGGAGATCGCGCGCCAAGACGACGCCCGCCGCGCAACTGAATTAAAGGACAAGGCGCAGGCCGAGAAGGCGGCGCAAAAGATCGAGCACGAACGCCAGGCGGTCGCGAAGGCAGAAACCGAACGTGCAGCGGCGGCCGAACGCCAAGCGCAAACCGATGCGGAGGCAGCAGCCGATGCCGCCCGTGTCGCAACGTCGGCACAAGCCGAGGCAACAGCGCAAGACCAGCGCGCGCGCGAAGCCGAGGTTAACGATCTGGCCGAGAAGTTAAAACGCGTCCGCGAGGCCCGCCCCGTTGTAGCGCCACCGGGTGCTATGGGGCTCGGCATGCCGCCGCCCGCAGCCGAACCCGAGACGCTGGACCAGGCACTCGTAGCTCCCCAAGAGCGGCGTCCCGATCTGCCCGCAGCCTTCGTGCGCAACGCGACCAGCGTCACGGTACTTTTGACCATGGAGCCCGGTACCAACGGTATCCGGCGCGGCAGCAAAACCGCTGACCCCGTTCTGTGCCTCGATAGCTGGTGTTACGTTAGCAATGGACCTGCCACCCCGGCCAAGGTCATGTCGCGCGCGGCCGCACTGGGTCCTTTGAATACGTTGGGCCTCAGAGCTGGCGCATGCCGGCAGTCATTGACCTGCATCTACCGCGGGCTCGATATCGCCGCCTATTTCAAAACCGGTGCCAAGCCTGCCAATATGCAGCCCGTCGACTTGCGCTACCTGCATCATGACCGCCGTGATTCCATGCCGCTCACGGTGGCCACCAATTGCGCGGCGAGCCCGAACAAATTGACGTGCGCGATGGCCATCAAAGGCAAGGGCTGGACCGCGTGGATCGTCCCCGAAGAGTTGGCCGTATCAGCTGGTGTCGAAGCGTTGCAGGCGGCGCTCGCCAACGGGCTGGCGACAACGCCAACACGGGCGGCATCACTCAAATTCAGCCGCTAGTGTCGCGTCCGCTCGCATATTCGCCGGTGACGGATTTGTCTTTGAAGGTGGTAGCCAGCGCGGCCTCGTCCATCCAGATGCCAAGGTCGAGCGCTAAACTTGCCGAGGCGCCTGAAACGGCAGCCCAGGCCGCAAGGGCGTAAATGGTCATCCAGCTCCGCATGCGTCAATCCTTCGGGGACACCATACCCAGGCGTAAAATGTGGCGTGGATTTGCTGGTGAGCACACACTGCTGTCCGGTTGATAACGCTCCTGCCAATTCCCGTCATGGCCGCGTCACGCGGCTGCGTGCGGAGCACGACGGCGCCATCCACGACAAGTCTCCGCGGGGGAGTCATTGAGCTTGACGTGAGCTGCTGCAACAGGCAGTTCTATTAGCACAACTGAGATCGTTGAGACCTGTCGTGGATGGCCGCCTTCGCGGCCATGACGTCTTTGCCCGCTTCGGGTTCGGCTAAATCGCAAACGTCTTTTCGCTTTATCATGCAACGACCTGCCGTCTGTGCCAAAAATCTAAACCGGACAGTAGTGGTGGGCACACAAGAACCGACATCTCTTTGCGCGCCGGCACGCCAAGCCCCCTCTTCCGCGCTTGGCGGCCGGCTCGCGGAACGCGAGTCGCCAAGCGCCAAGCGCCAAGCAATAAGAACTCCCTTGATAGCGGGGCGCAGCGCCGGTAAGTCAGGGCCACACCACGTTTGGGGCTCGTGTGACAAGGCTTAAGGCCCCAGAGCGCTTGCCAATATGAAGGACTTAAAATGGGTTTTAAGGTAGCGGTCGTTGGCGCCACGGGCAATGTGGGCCGCGAAATGATGAACGTGCTCGCCGAGCGCAATTTCCCGGTGAGCGAGGTCTATGCTTTGGCGTCGCGCCGCTCAATCGGCACAGAAGTTTCCTACGCCGACAAAACGCTCAAATGCCAAGATCTTGAACAGTTCGACTTTGCAAAAGCCGATATTTGCCTGATGTCGGCTGGCTCATCGGTGTCGAAGGAATGGAGCCCGCGCATCGGCATGAAGGGCTGCGTCGTCATCGATAACTCGTCGTACTGGCGCTACGATCAGGACGTGCCCCTCGTGGTGCCCGAGGTCAATGCCGATGCAGTCGCTGGCTTCACGAAAAAGAACATCATCGCCAACCCGAACTGTTCGACTGCGCAGCTTGTCGTCGCGCTGAAGCCGCTGCACGACGCCGCCACCATCACGCGCGTCGTGGTCTCGACATACCAGTCGGTTTCGGGCGCGGGCAAGGAAGCGATGGACGAACTCTGGCAGCAGACAAAAGCCAAATATGTGCCCGGCACAGAAGTAGAAGCGTCGAAGTTTCCCAAGCAGATTGCCTTCAACTGCATTCCTCACATCGACGTCTTCATGGAAGACGGCTTTACCAAAGAGGAATGGAAGATGATGGTCGAGACCAAGAAGATACTCGATTCAAAGATCAAGCTGACCGCAACCTGCGTGCGCGTGCCGGTGTTCGTGGGACACTCGGAATCGGTCAATATCGAGTTTGCCAAAGCGCTTAGTGCCGATGACGCGCGCGAGATTTTGCGCAACGCGCCGGGCATTACGGTGATCGATAAGCGCGAGCCTGGCGGCTATGTGACGCCCGTTGAAGCGGCCGGCGAATTCACGACCTTCGTCAGCCGTATTCGCGAAGACACGACCGTCGAAAACGGCTTGGCATTGTGGGTGGTGTCCGACAACTTGTTGAAGGGTGCCGCCCTCAATGCGGTGCAAATCGCCGAGACGCTGATTGCGCGAAACTTGATCAAACCCAAGGGCTGACAGGGCACCGCAGACCATGCCAATGAAAAAGGCCGCCCACTCAACAGGGGGCGGCCTTTTTTCATTTTTGCGATCGAGTTCACCGCGCGTACTTTTCCTCGCCGAGTCGGGGAAGGTCTTTCCGGGAAAAAAAGTCGCTACTGGAACTCTTGTCGAGCCCGTAATCAGACAGCCGTCAGCCTTTGGCGAGGCGGTCAATCGGCGCCATCTTGCCGATGGCTTTGACAATCGTGTTCAAGTCCTGCACGAAACGGTCGCGCTGACCGGACGGCAAAACTGCCAAAATTTTATCGTCGACGCGCTTGGCAACCGGATCGGTCGCCTTCAGTGCACGCCAGCCTTCATCGGTCAGCTTAACGGCGTAGGCGCGCGCATCTTCTTTCGTGCGGCGGCGCTGCAGCAGGCCCTTTTTCAGCATACGCCGGACGATATCGGCCAGTGTCGAGCGATCGATGCCGGTCTTCTCGACGAGGTGCGTTTGGCTAAGTCCCTCATGCTGAGACACGGTAATGAGAACGGCATACTGCCGTGGCGTCAGGTCTGCGCCGCCCATTTCCAATTGAAAGATGTCGCCTGCGCATTGGCCCGCACGGTGCAGAAGATGGATCGGCGATTGCTCAAGGCGTGCAGCTGAGACGTCTTTGGATGAATCACGGGCCATGGTGGTCTTTTATCGCGTGAGGGGTGGTCGGGGACGGCTTGCCGGCGAGCACCAGGGCTCGCCGCAACAAACAACGTATACTGATTGGGATAAGGTTACACTTCACATTGAAGAAAATACGAATTCGGCCGCTGCGTCCAGCAAAAATCGGTATTTTCCTAAAAGGAAGCTGAACATCGCAAAGTAGTGGTGTGAATAGTTCTATCGCAAAATAGTCTGACTAAAGAACAATTGCGTGCTTAAAGTTTAAATACAGTAACGTTATTTGATTGATTCGTAGCGTTTAAGAAGCGGCATCTGTGAAAGTGCAAAGATCATCGTAAGTGGCATGATGCCAAATACTTTGAAGCTTACCCAAGTATCGGTTGTTGTTGTCCGCCAAATAACTTCATTCAAGAAGGCAAGCGTGAGAAAAAACAGCGCCCAGCGGAACGTTAATTTACGCCAGCCTTCCTCGGTCAAGCTGAAGGCATCGCCGAATACTATTTTCAGCAGCGATTTTCCGCTGTAGAGCCCCGCAAGAAGCGTGACACCGAAAATACTATTGACGATCGTCGGCTTCAGCTTGATGAAAACATCGTCTTGAAGCCATAGCGTGAGACCGCCGAACACGATCACGAAGAACCCCGACACCAGCGGCATAGTGGGGATTTTGCCAAATATGAAATGCGAAGCCAGCAGCGCCACAAGAGTTGCGCCGATGAAGCACCCGGTGCCCCAATAGATGCCAGCCTTGGCATTCATGACGAAAAATACGATCAGCGGGCCGAGTTCGACGAGCATCTTTAACAGCTGGCGGGAATTGAATTCCGGTTCGTTCGCGGGCTTCAATGGTTGATCACTCATGACATGAACCCTTTAACGTTAATCCGCCTTCACCCTGCCGCGCTCTGGTCTGGGGGATCGGTGCGATGGCGAGACATCCATCTGGTCAGCACCCAGGCGAACAGACCGCTCAGCGGCATGATCAGCAGGAGCTTGAAGGCAATCCAGATGTTGATGCCCGACATCGGATACCCAAGAACATCATAGATCGTCGAGTCGTGAAAATTCAGGCGCACGATTTCGTTCAAAACGGCCGTCAGCACGAAGAACCAGGCGAACCAGCGGGTAAAAGTATCCCAGCCCTCCTGCGTGTAGTGAAAGGTCTTGTCGAAGACGTACTTGAAAAAGTTCTTCCTCGTGTAGAGCCCGTAAAACAGGAAGAGCGCGAACAACGCGTTGAAAATCGTGACCTTGATTTGGACCCACATTGGATCGCCGGTGATGATCGAGAGCGATCCGAACACGATCGTCACGGTCGAAGCGATGAGCGGGAACACGGGTGGCCGCCCGAACATGTAAAACATGACCGCGATGGCGACGAGCGTCGTTCCGATCAAGGCATATGTGCCAGCCGTAATGCCAAACGCCGCGTTGACGATAAACATCGTCACCAACGGACCGAATTCACTGAGAATGTTGACCGACTGCTCGGCGTTGAAGGGAAAGAGGCGCTGAGGTTTGTGCATGTGGCTTGGACGTGAACCTTGTTTGTGGCGCGACAACGACAGCCGGCGCTTCTGTCAACTCAGCGAAATGGCCGTTGCAAATTCCCCGGCCTCGAACGGTTGAAGATCGTCGACGCCCTCGCCGACACCAATAGCGTGAATGGGAAGACCATACTTTGCGGCAATTGCGACCAGAATGCCGCCGCGCGCGGTGCCGTCGAGTTTCGTCATGACCAAGCCCGTTACGCCAGCCGACTTGGCAAAGACCTCGACCTGCGACAATGCGTTCTGTCCCGTGGTGGCGTCGAGTACCAAGACAACGTCGTGCGGTGCGGAGGGATCCAGCTTTTTCATAACGCGGATGACTTTTTCGAGTTCTTCCATCAAGACTTGCTTGTTTTGTAACCGGCCAGCGGTGTCCATCAGCAAGACGTCATAGCCACCGTCGCGAGCTTCGCGGAGTGCATCGAAGGCGAGGCCCGATGAATCGGATCCGGTTTCACGTGCGATGACCGGCGTGCCGGTCCGTTCACCCCAGATTTTGAGTTGCTCGATCGCGGCGGCGCGAAAGGTATCGCCGGCCGCCAGCATGACCGACTTGCCCTCGCGCTTGAATTGCGCCGCGAGCTTGCCGATGGTCGTCGTCTTGCCGCTACCGTTGACGCCGACCGCGAGGATGACGTGGGGCTTGCGCGCTGCGTCGATGACCAGAGGCTTGGCGACAGGTGCGAGCACGCGGGCCACTTCAGTGGCTAAAATCGAGCGCACGTCATCGGCGGAAATACCTTTTTGAAAACGGTCTTTCGAGATCGCGCCGGTAATGCGTTGCGCCGTTTCGACCCCGAGGTCCGCTTGAATTAATAGATCCTCGAGATCCTCGAGGGTGGCGGCGTCGAGCTTGCGCTTCGTAAACAGTCCGGTGATGCCGTCGGAAAGCTTGGTCTGCGTTTTTGTGAGGCCGTCCTTGAGCCGCTGAAACCACTTTTTGGGTTTTGCGGTGACGGTATCGAGCGGCGCCGGTACGGCGACATCAGCAGCCTCGGAAACGGCTTCTCCGGCGATGTCTTCGGCAACCGAGGCAACCTCGTCGTCGGCGGGCGCGTGCTCGGCGTCCTCAACCACATCCGGGGCCGTCGGTTGGTCTTTTACAGCTTGCTCGTGTGCGGGGTGCTCGGCTTTGCCGCCAAAGAGCCGTCCGAACAGTCCTCGTTTGGGAGTGGGCTCGCTCACGCGCTCACCTCGCGATGCGCGGCAACGATTGTACGAGGTCTGCAAATTCTCTTGAGCACCGGCTTTTTTCTCTTGGAAATAATGAGTTGTTAGTGGGCAGAAATCGCGGCCGCACCGGCGCGGGTGGCGGTCAGTGTCT
This sequence comes from Hyphomicrobium sp., assembly GCA_031414095.1. Taxonomy (GTDB): domain Bacteria; phylum Pseudomonadota; class Alphaproteobacteria; order Rhizobiales; family Hyphomicrobiaceae; genus JANNFX01. The sequence goes on from JANNUW010000418.1 coordinate 6,285, forward strand.
CATCCAGCAACCCACTGTATTCCACACTGACGGGGCCCGACATGATGATGCGGTTCGCCGTTGTCCACGCGATGTCTAAGACGCCTCCGGGCAGCTGAACGGCAACCGAGCGGCCGGTGAAATCCTTGCGCACGGCCGCGACGGCTGCGGCGCATGCGGCCGTACCGCAGGCGCGCGTCAGACCTGTGCCCCGCTCCCACGTCCGCAAAGTCAGGCTCGATCTCGACGTGATTTGGGCGAGCGAAATATTCGCGCGCTCGGGGAAGATGGGATGATTTTCGAGCAACGGCCCAAACTTGCCGAGGTCGAAGGCGTTGACGTCCGAGACCCAAAAAATTGCGTGCGGATTGCCGACGTTGACGGCCGAGGGCGAGTGCAAGACCGGATTATCGATCGGCCCTATTTGCAGCTCGATGGCGCGAGTATTGTGGAACGGCTCGGCCAAGGGGATCTCGTCCCACTTGAATTTCGGCTCGCCCATGTCGACCGCAATGCGGGATTGGCTCTCGACATCGACACGTAACAGCCCAGCCATTGTTTCAAACGTCATCGAGTTCTGGCCGGTACGGCGGTTCTCGGTCCAGCCGATGCACCGCGTCCCGTTTCCGCAGGCAGCGCTTTGCGAGCCATCGGTATTGTAAATTTTTACGAACGCGCTGGTGCCGGCCGTTTTCGGGTCGTGCAACACCATCATCTGATCGAAATGCGAAATCGGTTGCGCCGCGATTTTTGCCGCCTGTTCGGCGGTGAACCCGCGGGACGACCCGCGCAGGTCGACGACGACGATCTCGTTGCCGAGACCGTTCATTTTCTCAAACGGGAGTGCGCTTAATGTTGTCATGGCGCGTTATATGGCTCGGAGCCGCCCCAATTTCAAACGATCATACAGTCACGGCCGCCGAAGGCGTCATTTGCACGAAGGATAAGCTCAAGGATGCATACAATTGCTTGGGACCGGGCCGCCCGGATCACGGTCGCGTCTGTCGGGCTCGGCCTGACGCCTGTCAGCGCCGCGCAAACCAATGCGCCGCTTGCTCCCACGACATCCATCAAGGTCGAGACAGTTGCTGAGGGCTTGACCAACCCATGGGGACTACAGGTTTTGCCTGACGGGCGCAGCCTCGTCACGGAACGGCCCGGGCGCCTCACTTTGCTCAGCGCCGATGGCAAGAGTGCCTCAAGAATAGCGGGTCTGCCGCAGGTCGTAGCCAAGGGCCAAGGCGGGTTACTCGATATCGTTTTAGCGCCCGACTTCGCCTCGACTGCAACGGTATTCTTTTCCTACTCCGAACCACGCGGCGAGGCCGGCAACGGGACCAGCGTTGCCCGTGCCAAATTGGTCTTGGAGGGCGATGGCGGGCGGCTGGAAAATTTGAAGGTCATCTTCCAGCAGCAACCGGCGGTGCAAAGTAATTTTCATTTCGGCTCGCGCCTCGTGTTTGCGCACGATGGGACACTGTTCGTCACGACTGGCGAACGCGCCATCATGCGCGACGAGGCGCAAAATCCCGGCAATCAGCTGGGCAAGGTCATCCACATTACGTCCGATGGTGAGTCCGCGCCCGATAACCCCAAGATGCCCGGTTGGGATGCCAAGGTCTGGTCCATTGGACACCGCAATATTCAAGGCGCCGCACTCGATCCGCAAACGGGACAACTATGGACCGTTGAACACGGCGCGCGAGGCGGCGATGAGCTCAATCATCCACACGCCGGAAAAAACTACGGCTGGCCCATCATCACCTATGGCCGCGACTACAGCGGCGAACCCATCGGCGAGGGCACGGCCAAGCCGGGACTGGAGCAGCCGGTCTACTATTGGGACCCGTCGATTGCCGTGTCTGGCCTCACCTTTTACACGGGAGCCATGTTTCCCGAGTGGCAAGGCAACATTCTCGCCGGCGCCCTCAACGGCGCGCAATTGCAGCGACTGGTGGTGGAAAACGGCGCCGTCACAGCGCACGAAAAACTGTTGGGCGATTTAGGCGAGCGGATCCGCGACGTCCGGCAGGCCCCCGATGGCGCGGTACTTGTTTTGACCGATGCGGCCAATGGCCGATTGCTCAGGCTCAGCAAGCAGCCGTAGCGAACCTACGATCGGGTTATCGGCGCGTACCGCGCTGGATGTCGTCGCTGGTGGGCTGCTTCATCTCGCCAGTGTCTTTCTTTTTCTCGACCTGGACCACCTGCGCGGTCTCGTTGCGATCGATCTGGCAGTCGCTATTTT
>JANNUW010000419.1:0-1951 GCA_031414095.1 Hyphomicrobium sp.
CACCCGCAGTCGGAGCGAATGATTTTTTGAACGTCGTGCTGCAACTGCGGTCAGCCGCTAGTCAGCGTCAGGTAACGCCCGCGCGACTTGCTTCAGCGGTCGAATTGAACGCGCGGCTTTCAAGCCATCGGTCGAGCCAATCCAAGCGGTATAAGCATCGCCTTCCCGCCTTTGCATAACGGGGGCCCCCCCCGACATGGCGCCAATGTTCAAGCGTCTTCGTTTTGCAGCCGATGTGCGAGGCAGCGCCGGCCGTATCTATCCAGACGACTGCAGGTGTTGTCGAAGTTGCCCGCGATGGTAAGGGCGGGTCTGGAACGGGTTGGCGCTTATCCATTAGAGCTGAGCCTCGGATTGGTTCCGACTGACCCACCCATTGTACAATCGGTGAAGAAAGGGCGCGAATTGTATAACTGGCCCTAGAGGCCCACTTATTCCATTGCGTGTGACATACAGTTTAAGTACTGACCGGCGCGCACGATGTGTCTAGTGCAGCTGCATTCGACGAGGCAGTGACGCGTGCAGAAGTGCACCCGTACCAGACAAGGTGCAGACGCGGTATGACCGCGCGATCTTCCAATCGTCCAGTGCTCGCAAGTGCTTAACGCCTTTTGAATCTCAAGCGGCAGGCAACATGTTCTGCAGCACCGGTTCCACATGCGCGTTGCCGGTAATCTTCATTCAAGACGCGGCGGATCGTTGCCTCGTTGGTTCCCATTCGTGCAGCAATGAACCGGTAGAGGCTGAGGTATCGTCCTCTCTCGCGGCAACTCGTGTAGGTAAGCCCATGCGCCAGCCGGCTGCCGAAATAGCGCTGGCCTGGAGGCAGATGAAGCTTCGCAACCCGAAGCGGCGGGCCTCCATCCTCGCGAACGATGGGGCAAGCAAACCACCAGCGGCTGCCACCGAGCCGCGGCATCGTTGTTGTTAGTTTGATGTCGTAGCGAATGGCTTCACCCATGGCCTGGTATTCCAGCCGCATTGTCGACGCGGTGGAATCACGCAGGTCAGCAAGTACGTCGATGTGGAAATAGGTTGGGCGGCCGGGATAGGCCCACCCCCATCTGCAGCTCGCCAGTGAGCCTGGTACGAGTACTCCCGCTTCGAGCAGCCGAGAAATGGACAATGTCAGGCCGTCTTCCACCACCGGTTTGCGCCGCTCTTTGAGGCCTGATCCGAAACCACCCATCGAATTTTTCTCCTAAATCATCTGGAAATATCCACCTTGCAGCTCAGGTGCGCGATCGATCAGACCGATGCGATCAACATCTCCGCTCACCACTTTCTCTTTGCCTTGCGCGTCGAGATCGCTTCAAGCAGCAGCACCCTGATCAGGATCGAGCGCTCCGCCCGCACGAGCGGATCCGCGCTCAAAGCCGCGACCTTGGCGTCAAGCTCATCGATGAGAGTGATTGGCAAGCGGATCGCGATCTGGCGCATCGCGCTCCCGGCCAGAGGCGGGCGCCCCGCACGAGACGACTTCAACTTTTTGACCATGTGCCGGTGGTTTCCGATTTCGTGATGCACTGTATCCCATAAATTGATTCGGCGACTGTTCGACATCAACACCTGTGAGACAAAACTAGCGGCTTGAGGAACGGAGGATTTTGGACTCATCGTCATCCCCTGAGGAGTGGACATGAGTTACAAATCCAAGACGTCTGAGACGCCATCCGAGAAGCTCGTTCGCGACATCCGGCGGGTCACTCGCAAGCAATATTCGGCGGAAGAAAAGATCCGCATCGTCCTCGATGGCCTGCGTGGAGAGGCGACGATTGCCGAGCTGTGCCGCCGCGAAGGCATCGCTGAAAGCCTCTATTACAGCTGGTCGAAAGAATTCTTGGAAGCCGGCAAGCGACGCCTGGCGGGTGACACCGAGCGCGCCGCCAATACCGGCGACGTGAAGACGCTCCGGCGCGAGGCGCAGGAGTTGAAAGAGGTCGTCGCCGAG
>JANNUW010000420.1:0-3162 GCA_031414095.1 Hyphomicrobium sp.
GGCCCTTCGCGCCGGCAACCCGAAATCCGTGCGCGCGGTCGCGGGCGCCTGCGCCGCCAATCCCATAGCGGTCATTGTTCCTTGTCATCGGGTGGTGCGAACCGATGGCGCTCTTTCGGGGTATCGATGGGGTATCGAGCGCAAGCGGAAACTTCTCGCGCGCGAAGTGCTCACGAAGAGCGACAAACGTGAGTAGCCCTCCTCCAGATCTATTTGAGCAGCCGTCCCGCGAAACGCTGGCCAACGGAGCGGTCCTGTTGCGCGGCTTTGCGCTGCGCGATGAGCCCGCTCTCCTGCGTGCCATCGCCGACGTTTCGAACAACGCCCCGTTCCGGCACATGATGACGCCCGGCGGCTTTACCATGTCGGTCGCCATGACCAATTGCGGCTCACGCGGGTGGGTGACGGACCGGCGCGGATATCGCTACACGCCAGACGATCCCGTCAGCGGCGAACCTTGGCCGGCGCTCCCGCAAGCTTTTGCATCTCTTGCAATCGATGCTGCCAAGGCGGCCGGCTACGATGACTTTGTACCCGATGCCTGCCTCGTCAATCGCTACGAGCCCGGCTCGCGCATGACCTTGCATCAGGATAAAAACGAGCGCGATTACAGTGCGCCGATCGTGTCGGTATCGCTCGGCTTGCCGGCCAAATTCCTGTTTGGCGGCTTACAGCGCAGCGACCGGCCGTTGCGCACGATGCTCAACCACGGCGACGTCGTGGTATGGGGCGGACCGTCGCGGCTTTGCTTTCACGGCATCGATGCCTTGAAAGACGGCGAGCACCCAGCCACGGGGCGCATACGCATCAACCTGACGTTCCGAAAGGCGCGATGAGTGTCCGCCAGCTACGACAACTGCTAGGCGCGAAGCATGCGGTCCAGCCAGGCTGACGATAAACTCAATTCCAATCAACGTTTGAGGCGTGCTATTGTGAATTTGGCGCGCACATCGCAACGGAATTTATATCGAGCACGCCTCTTAAACACCGCCGGAAATTTAGAGAGCCAACCACTGGAGCACCCAAACGATGGCGGCCGGCAACTTGAGATACTACGAGGCGTGGGATCGCCCGACACGATTATTCCATTGGATCAATTTAGCTTGCGTCGTAGTCCTGGCCTTCATTGGCACCGCCATTCTTTACGACAAGGAACTTGGGCTCACCGACGCTGGCAAGCTCCTCCTCAAGACCACCCATGTCTGGGCCGGGTATGTTTTCGCCCTCAATCTGATTTGGCGTATTGTTTGGGCCTTCATCGGCAATCGCCATGCCCGCTGGGCGGCCATCCTGCCCTTCCGGTCTGGCTTCATAGCGCAATTCAAGGTTTATAGTCTGGGATTGATGCGTGGCGATGCGCGCGCCTATCTAGGCCATAATCCGGCGGCGCGACTCATGGTGACGGTGCTTCTGATCCTGCTCGCCGTGCAAGCGGTCACCGGCCTCGTTATAGCGGGAACAGACATTTACTATCCCCCCTTCGGGTCTTCGATAACTGCATGGATCGCAGCACCAGGTATCGATCCGTCGACCATCGTGCCATATAACAAAACCGGGATTGACACGGCTGCCTGGGACGCGATGCGCGCGTTCCGCTCGCCGTTTGTCACTGTTCACTACTGGACGTTCTTTACGCTGCTCGCCGCTGTAATTTTGCATATCGGGGGCGTAGTGGTTACCGAGTTGCGCGAAGGCGGCAGCGTCGTTTCCGCGATGATTACAGGGAAGAAGGCTTTCGATCAGCAGCCCGTTGACGACACCAGCGAGAAAGACTCGTAAAATCGCGAAACACCAACATCGTTGGTTTAAGTTCCAATTCCAGGCTATTAACTTCTATGCTCTCCTTGTCGCTCCAAAATCTCAGCGCGTTCGCCTTGACATGCACCGTCATCGAGCTGACGCCGGGGCCCAACATGGCCTATCTCAGCGTCCTCAGCGCCAGTCAGGGACGCCGTGCTGGCTTTGCGGCAACGCTTGGCATTGCGCTCGGGTTGTTGATCGTCGGCCTCGGTGCGGCGTTCGGCTTGGCCGCGGTCATTGCAAACTCGCGCTTTCTCTACGAAGCGCTCCGCTGGGCAGGCGTCGCCTATCTCTTATGGCTCGCGTGGGATGGATGGCAGCATGTCAACGAGACCTCCGCCACGCGCACCCAGGGCAACGATAGCGATCACGCCTACTTCCAGCGCGGCCTTATCACTAATCTCCTCAACCCCAAAGCGGCGCTGTTTTACGTCGCGGTGCTGCCTACGTTTGTCGATCAGGCAAGCCCTGTGTTGGGGCAGACCGTCATGCTATCGGTTGTCTATGTGGGAGTCGCAACCGCCATTCATACCACAATCGTGACGCTGGCCGGCTTGGCGCGGCCGTTCCTCGACGACGAAGCGCGGCGCCGGACGGTCAGGCGCGTTCTTTCACTGACCCTCGCAGCTATCGCCATCTGGTTCGCATTCAGCACGGCGCGTTAACTCGTATGCGGCGCTTGCGCCAGTAAGCCGGGGCAAGCTAGTTAGCCCAGTAAGATGACATTAATCGACCATAGATTCTATCCCTTTTCAGATCATTCATTTCAGAGTGTATTTTGATCTTGATGGAAGCCGCGGAGATTTGCCACAAACGATAGGAAAACTTTGTAGCCTGACCGACGGGAGTGAGCCGGGAAGCGCGAGAAGGTTTGCGGTAGCGGCTCCAACGCTGTTGCGAGGAGGAAAGACAGACGGGGCCCGCACGCGCACTGCGGCAGTTTAACCCCAGCACGCCCGCTGTGGGCAAATCCCCCGTGGATTCGGACACTTTGACCCTTCGAATCGGGCCTCACGTCGTGTAAGCCTCCAATCCCATGCAACGCTACATCTTCATCACCGGCGGCGTGGTCTCCTCCCTTGGAAAAGGCCTCGCTTCCGCCGCCCTCGGCGCGCTTCTGCAAGCTCGCGGTTACTCCGTGCGCTTGAAAAAGCTCGACCCCTATTTGAACGTCGATCCGGGCACCATGAGCCCGTATCAGCACGGCGAGGTGTTCGTCACCGACGACGGGGCCGAAACCGACCTCGACCTCGGCCATTACGAGCGCTTTACAGGCGTTCCGGCGAAAAAGTCGGACAATATCACGACCGGCCGCATCTACCAGGAGATCTTGGCCAAGGAGCGCCGCGGCGACTACCTGGG
>JANNUW010000421.1:0-4841 GCA_031414095.1 Hyphomicrobium sp.
ATCGGGTGAGTAGTCCGGCTTGCTCCAGGGCCCATGGATGCGGACAGGTACCTCGATGCCCTGCTCGTTACCCGCGCCACCTTGGCCGGCAATGCTCGAGACGAGTTTGGGACGCATCGTGTAGTCGATCTGCTGGAGGCCGAGCATCACGTTTCCCGCACCTGTCAAACGCAGCAAGGGGCTGACGAGACGCAAATCCTGATTGCTGGCGACGCCATTGACGATAGTCCACGTCGACGCTAATTCGCTGAAGTCGGTCTTTTCGGTTGGTGATGTCTTGAGCCCGCTGAGTTTGCCTTGCGTCACGCCGCGCACCATGCCGGCCACGTTGAGCCCGTTGACGGCACCATTGGCGAAAGTGAAATCGCTCTTGCCATTCAATTTATTCATAAGCTGTTGCTGGTGATGTCCTTGACCGGCGACGGCAAGAGTCAGATTTGCTTTGCCCGACAATTTGTCGAAGTCGGCGGTGTCCTGCAGGAAGGGCTGCGCATCGATGCCTTCGAAGGCGAGGTTGGCGCCGGCGTTCATCATTTTGGGCGTTGTGCCGTCGAGCGTAATGAACCCGCGCCCGCGTCCGCCGTAGAGTTGCACGTCGTCAAAATTGGTTTTGAGAACCTTGTTTTTCAAAGCCACTGTGAGTTGGGATTGCCCGACCTTGATATCGCGCACCAGCAGCCGCCCGACCGACAACTTGGCGTCGGCGTCGACGACTGAGAGGCCGGAGAGATCGATCGGCTCAGTGCTCCAGCCTTCGCGCTTGGAATAACCCTGCACGCGCGGGCCCGGCGCCGCCGGCTGGGCGTCCTTCAAAAGGTCGTCGATCGACTTGGCTGCTGCAGCCGGCTGTTCGACCGCCGCAGCCGGCGATGCGGCAGGTCTGACTTGCGGTTTGGGCTCACCGCCCTCGCTGGCATCCATGTACTTGTTGAGGTCGAGTTCAGAGACCGTGAGTTTCGTATTGATGTACGGCCGTTCCCCTTGCGTCTCGACGGTGACTTGCCCGGTCGCCGTGGCGCCATCCAATTTGATATTGGCGCCCGACAGGCTGATGCTGTTTGGCATGGCGCGCAATTGTCCCGCCGCTTCGAACGGCCCGTAGCCCTTCACGCGCGGCAGTGTAGCGCCTAGCCATTTTGCGAAGGCCCGAACAGAAGGCGATTTGGCGTCGAGCGCGCCCTCGACGTCGTAGCTGTCTTTGAGTGTGAGTGAGCCATTGAAGTTGGCCGTCGCCGGGCCGCTCGACAGCTTGAGCGCGACGCGCGCGGGTTTGCTTTCGAGGATGTCATTGAGGGTCGTCAGCGTCAGGCCAAGATCGACTTTCTGGCCTTTCCAGGCGAGCTCGCCCGCAGCACTGAGGGGCTGGCGCAAATCCGACAGTGCGACTTTCATGTTGATGGCGGTCGCTTCCTGAACGGCGCCCGATGCCGCATCCGCATAACGAACGGTTCCGTCTTCAATTCGCACGTTGCCAAAGTGCAATTGCTCGAGCCTGACGAATTTTTTCCCTTCACTGGGTGCCGGTGCATCGCTCGCGTCCGTTGCCGTCGGCACGGTGGCTGGAATTTGCGCCTGCGCGTAGCGCAGGGGCTGCGGTGCGGTCGTGGCCGCGAATTCCCAGCTCTTGCGGCCGGCTTTATCGGCGTAGAGTTCGAATACAGGCTTCTGCAGGATGATGCGTTCGACGTAAACTTCGCGCTTCAACAGCGGCAGGATGCGCACCGACACATCGAGGCCGTCCATGGTGACGAGCGGTTTGCCGCTCATGCCAGCAGGCGGCGACAGCGAGACGTCGCGCATTGACACGCCGATGTTGGGATAGATTGTGAAGGTTGCGGGTCCCGAAATCTTGAGATCGCGACCGGTCTTGGCTTTGATTTCGGCGACAATGCGATCGCGAACAAGGTCGGCGGGCGCGTTCAAAATAAAGTAGGCGGCACCCGCCCCGGCGATCAGCACGAGCGCCAGCAATCCAAGTAGCGCGCCCTTCAAAAAGCCAAGGCGTCTGGGTTTGGGGCCGTGGCCCGGACCGCGTCCGCCCGATCCGCCACTCGGCGGCGGCGCCCCGCGCATAGGCGGCTGTTGCGACGGATGCCGGAGCGGCGGTTGCGCCTGTCCGGAACCGCTCTGCGGATGGGGTGGCTGCATGCGCGGCGGCTGGCCCTGTGAAGGCGGGCCGCTGCGTTCGTCGCTCGGCCGGTAGCTGTCGAACGAGGGTGAACCGGGGCGTTTTTCGTTGGCCATAGCCGTTCCAATGTAAGGGTCTCAAGCGCAACCGTATCGACGGCGCCACAACAAAGAATCAAGCACTGACTTGTACTGCCAGATTGTGGCTTTGCGCGATATTTGCCGAAGCCAAAGGCGGGACAGTTTTTCCCTCGCGCTGCAAATGCTGCGGCCCGCACGAGTGTCACGTTATCCACGGCACCGTCACAGTTGGGCCGGGCTTTGGACATCCGAATCAGATCAGATTCAACTTATGAGTGAATCAGATCATCCAAAAGTCCTGCATCGTCTGGTGGCTTGTGCGCTTGCCGGTGCTGTCGCCCTCGTCGTTTCATCGTCCACTCCAGGAGCCGCAATCAGACCGTTATCTGGGCTGTCGGGTCAAGCCAGCGTCGTCGATGGCGATACACTCGATATCGCCGGAAAACGTGTGCGCTTGGAGGGCATCGACGCGCCGGAAACCGCGCAAACCTGTGGGCGGCAGTGGGGTGTCGGCTGGTGGAATTGCGGCAGCGCCGCGACCAGCCAGTTGCACAAGCTGATCGCCGGACGGCGGGTCGATTGCACTGACCGCGGGCTCGACAAGTATGGCCGGATGCTGGGCGTATGTTCGGTCGCTGGAACAGAGCTCAATGGTGCCATGGTCCGTTCTGGGTTCGCCTTCGCTTTCATCAAGTATTCAACCACTTATGCGGATCTTGAAGCGCAAGCCAAAGATGCCGGCGCGGGTGTTTGGCAGGGCACCGTCGAAGCCCCCTGGCTCTACCGGGAAAAACGCTGGCAATCAGCTCAGCAGACAGCGCCAGATGGCTGTGCCATCAAGGGCAACGTGACCGGCAACGGCAACATTTACCACATGCCGTGGAGTACCTGGTATGGCAAGGTCAAGGTCGAGCCAGCCAAGGGCGAGCGCTGGTTCTGTTCGGAAGCCGAAGCCCAAAAAGCCGGCTGGCGGGCGGCGCTTTCCCATTGAAATGGTCCGCGACGGCCTGCAACTCCATTGACTGTATTGCTGCATAAGCGCAATACAGATGCAACGGTCGATACACCTATCGCGCGGGAGAGAACGCATGCGGACGGCACATTATCAAAGTCCAGTTTTCTTGCTCGCTGCGTTGGCGTTGGCAGGCTGGTCAGCACCGTCCATGGCAAGCGACTCTTGGCCGAGCATCCGCGACGAACTCTACGGCGCACGCGTCATCCATGACGGTAACGCCAACGTGGTGCTCACCGCTCCGGACCGCCCCGAAAATCAGATGGAAGTGCCCGTCGCCGTCGATGCGGTGTTCAAAGATGGCCGCACGGTCAAGAGCGTGACCATTCTGGTCGACGAGAACCCGACGCCGGTCGCTGCTGCTTTCCGCTTCACGCAGCCACGTCAGCAGGTGGGTCTCGCCGCAAAGTTCCGCTTCGATGCTGTCACTGGCGTGCGCGCCATCGTCGAAGCCAGCGACGGCGAACTCTATATGGCCGAGCGTCATGTGCGCTTCACGGGCGGTCAGTCGGCCTGTTCGGCGCCGCCCAACGGCAGCGACGAAGAAATTGCCGCCCGCATGGGCAACACCCAGCTCGCAGTTGCCGGCCCGAAGCCGAACGCTTCGAATGCGCCGCAACGTGTGAAGCTCGACATCAGTCATCCCAATCACACCGGCATGGTCAAAGATCAGATCAGCCTGCTCTACATTCCGCTGCGGCTCCTCGATCACGTCGCGATCAAGCAGTCGGGCAAAACTGTCGTTGAAATCGACGGCTCGATGTCGCTATCGCAGGACCCGAGCTTCGAGTTCGACTATCTGACGGATGGTTCCGACGAACTCAACATCTCCGCGACCGACACCTCGGGCGGCGCCTGGAGCCATACCCTCCCGCTCGGGCCTTCCAGCTGAGATTATTGCGTCCCGATACGGGGCGGCGAACGTAAGTGAGGCGCGCCGATCCGGGATCTCGTCCAAGCAATATGGGGAGGCGATCCCGGCCCAATGCACGCTTACCCGCGTGCTTGGCCGGGAACGCAGAGAGCCTGTTTTTTCACGCTGTCTTTCGAGTCGGAGTAAGCCCCGCTGGGCCTGCCCCCTTAACGGGGCAGACGTCGCCACGTAATCAGGCGGCCAGCTGCTGCAGCTTGGGGCGCAGCGCGCGCATTTCTTCGGCAGCTTCGGCCCAGGTGGTGCGGTCGTCCGACTGCGAGGCGCCATCAGCGGCAGATTCGACGCAATCGGCTTCGGCGACTTCAAGGGCATAAATGACAGTCTCGAGTTCATCCTTCGACAGGGTGACGGTGACTTGATCGTCCATGGCAGGCACTCCTCTGGCTTGGCACACGGCCGACTATCGGCTTTTGAGAGAGCCGGCCGGGTGCGGGAAAGGCTACCCGCACCATTTACTGATTCGGGGCGCCAGATGAGGGCGAAGTTCGCCACGAACTCCCGTTCAGCGCGAAAAATTTCGCGCGTTGCTCTCTTGCTTTGCTCGCGCCGACTCCCCTGCGGGGAGCCGGCCGGCGCTCGCGAAGAGATGTGGCCTGAGCGAGGGCGTCGGCCGCGCGTCCCGGCCGGCTCCCGGACCGGGAGTCGGGACGCGCCAAGCAAAGAGTCGCCATGCGCCAAGCAAAAAAA
>JANNUW010000422.1:0-1976 GCA_031414095.1 Hyphomicrobium sp.
CGCAGCGGCGCCAGCGCCTTCGCGAAGTGCGTCGGGTCGGCAAGGTGCGCGTGCCCGCCATGGAACATCAGCTTGCCGGCGGCGTGCACCGCGGCAAGCTTCTCCAGCATGAGCCGGCGGAACAGCCGCGACAGGACGAACACCGGCAGGAAGAAGTTCGGCTTGCACCTGATCCAACGTGCACCGTCGGGCGAGAGGCCGCCGCCCGGCACGATCATGTGCACGTGCGGATGATGGGTCATCGCAGAGCCCCACGTGTGCAGAACCGCGGTCATGCCGATCCTGGCGCCGAGGTGCTTCGGATCGGCGACGATCGTCAGCATCGTCTCACTGCTCGCCTTGAACAGCAGATCGTAGATCACGGCCTTGTTGTGATAGGCGATGGTGCCGATCTCTTCGGGCAGCGTGAACACGACGTGGAAGTACGGCACGGGCAAAAGATCGCCTTCGCGCGCTTCCAACCAGCCGCGCGCCTGCGCGCTCTGGCACTTCGGGCAATGCCGGTTACGACAGCTGTTGTAAGCGATCGATGTGAAGCCGCAGTCGTTGTTCTCGCAGCGCGTGACGTGGCCGCCGAGGACCGCCGTGCGGCAATCCTCGATCGCGCTCATCACCTTCAACTGGCCGAGGCTCACATGACCGCGGTTGGCCTCACGCCAACGCGCGCCATGGCCGCGGAAGATGTCCGCGACCTCAAGAGCTGGACGTGCCATCGTCGGCCGCTACGCCGAAGGCGGGGAATCCGTCGGCGGCGCATCGAGCGGTATGAGCCGGTCGATCGGGCTCATCACGCGCCGAATGACGCTGGTCGCGACCTGCGTATAGCGAGCGGTCGTGTCCAACTGCGCGTGACCGAGCAGGACTTGGATGACGCGCACGTCGATGTTGTTTTCGAGGAGATGCGTCGCGAACGAGTGCCTGAGCGTGTGCGGCCCGACCCACTTCGCAAGACCGGCACGCTTGGCGGCTTGTTGGCAGATGCGATGGAACTGGCGCGTGGTCATCGGGCCGATCTTGTCGCGGCCAGGGAACAGGAAGATGTGCGGGCGCGCGATGCGATACCAGTCCCGCAACGCTTCGAGCAGCGTCGGCGAGAGCATGACGTAGCGGTCCTTGCCGCCTTTGCCGTTCCCGACGCGGATCAACATCCGCTTGCTGTCGATATCGGAGACCTTGAGCGCCACGACCTCCATGGCGCGCAATCCAGCGCCATAGGCGACGCTCAGCATTGCCTTGTCCTTCGGCTCTGACGCCGCCACTAACAGCCGGCCGATCTCCTCTGATGACAGAATGCGAGGAAGCTTCTGCGGTTCATACGTGTAGACGAGGTGTCTCGTCGTCTCCGGCTTGTCGACTGTGAACCGGAAGAAAAACCGCAGCCCCGACACCGTCATGTTGAGCACGCCTGGCGTGACGCCAGTGGCTGCGAGATGCCGTTGAAAGGCCCGCACATCTTCAGCGGTCGCGGTGTCGGGCGAGCGACGCAGAAAGGCCGCGAGCATCTTGACCCCGCGGATGTAGCCGCGTTGTGTTGCAAGGGCGAAATTGCGAACACGCATGTCGTCGATCATGCGGGCGCGCAGCGGGCTGATGCGCTCCTTCGGATATGGGGTCGTCATGGGGGTCTCTCGTCTCGAGGTTGGGGTGCTTGACCCCTCGATCCTCAAGACAAAGCGCCCGCCCCGTTATCCCTCGTCACTCGAATTGGTTAGCGACGGCGCCTAAGCTCGCTCCGCCGGTCAGCGCCGCAGGCTCCCGCGGAAGCGGGTTCGTTCAATGGGATCCAGCGCCACGACTACCGCGCTGGTGGTTGCCAGCGGCCGCAGTGATCCGATACCTTCCTTTGAGCCGCCGTCGAGACGGGCCATTTCCGGAAGTCGCGCGACCAGTGCTCGATGGGTATGGACGCGCCTCTACCCTATTGGTAGGAGTCTTTTGCGGGCAACGCAGACGCCCGCTCAGACGCTCGTCGTCCA
>JANNUW010000423.1:0-3850 GCA_031414095.1 Hyphomicrobium sp.
GCGACAGGGTGCGGAGCCAGGTGCGCAACGGCGCGCCGACCGACCCAACTCCGATCAAATGGGGGCCCGCCGCCGCAACAGGCCTTGCTATCCTAAATTCAATATACACGGGTAACGCGCAGATGTTCCATCCCATGTATCTCGAAGTTGGAATGAAAGTAGTCGTTCCCGAAGTCTCGGCACTTATCCAAATGGGGGATCCCACCTTTGTAGTGAAGGGAATACATGCCGGAGGCATGGGCGTTTGCGTCCGACTTCAACACATAAAGTCTGGAAGTGTAAAAGCCGGAGCAATACTACCTCGCAGTAGCAGCTGATTTGTTTGGCTGCGCCGGACTAAAAGTGCGGCAGAAAGAGCCCTTGTGCCTGCGTCGGCAGAGGGCGGCGGGGGATGAAGACAGTGGAGCTTTACGCGCGGGTTCGGCACGCGGTGCAGATCGAGGGGATCAGCCGGCGAGCGGCGGCGGAGCGTTTTGGGATCAACGCCCGAACCGTTTCCAAGATGCTGAAGTTCTCAGTGCCGCCTGGCTACGTGCGCCGGAAGCCGCCGTTCAGGCCGAAGCTCGCAGAGTTCATCGGCATCATTGATGCGATCCTGGTGGCTGACAATGATCGGCCGAAGAAGCAGCGGCACACGTCCAAGCGGATCTTCGAGCGGCTGCATGACGAACACGGTTTCACGGGCAAGATCACGATCGTGAAGGACTACGTCGCCGGCTGGTTTATCGCAGGCCGGACACGTCGAAGCCGGCGCTCGGCCACAAGATCTATCCGTATTTATTGCGCGGCTTGACGGTCGACCGGCCGCGCCCGCCACCTCAAGCCAGTACCCGACGCGCTCGCGGACAGCCTCGCTCCGCAGAAAAACGTGCACGAAGCGTTCCCGCACTAAGACCGCGATGACCGCAAAGCCGGCGATGGTGACGATAACGCCCGCGAGCATCGCGGCGACGGCAACGAACCCCAAGGCAAGCTGATTATGAGCGAACGCATAGATTAAAATAAACGTCGTCAGCGGACACGGGACTAGCCCGGTAAAGAAGGCCAGGGCTTTGCCGTCCTGAAGATGACGATGCTTTGACGGCCAAAGAGCGCGATATAGCAAGAAAAGCCCTGCGAGAATAATTAGCGATGCGCTCACGGCTTCGAACGCTGGCGCGCGGCCCGCAAGGGCAAGCGATCGGCTGATGACGGCGACACCAGCCATGACAAACACGACAGCAAGGCCAACGTGCGTGACCGAGAGCAATGCCCCGGTCATCAGACCGTCTATGAGACGGCTCTTGTTTCCCAAATGATAGGAGACGAGCACGCTCTTGCCGTGCCCAGGCATCAGAGCGTGGACCATGCCAAAAATGAAAGCACCACCGATGAGAGCGGATAGACCTGACATGCCGTTGGCAGACCGGATGCCGTCAGACATGCCGCCGTAAAGCCAACGCTGCATCTCGATAAACCACTTCATTGTTGTGCGGCTTCCATGTCACGATTTTCGCGTTGTTTTAGAAGTATTCAAAAACACTTTGCTTGACCACGGGTTGATTGTTTGCATTTTATAGTGCGTGACCATTCAGCTAAAATCAGCTCGAGTGAAACGAATATCGAGACCTTGAATCTCGGCTATTCTGGGGGACTTCATGACAATTTTTTCGACCGGGTGCGTTGCGCGCGGGCTTGGCGTAAACGGAACCGTTCAACGAGCACTCTTCTTATCTGCGGCTGTATTGGGTTACCCTATTGCCGCGCTAGCCGGAGACCAAAGCGGTCCGCCCGGGGCGGCCGATCCCTCGATAGCGACAAGCCTGCCACCTCACCTTGCCGACCCTGGCGGGGTTCGATCCTCGCTCTCAGAGCGCGGCATTACTTACGGCTATAACTACATCGGCGAGGCGCTGAGCAACCGCAAGGGCGGGATTGAGACCGGAACTATCTATGACGGCCGCCTGGAGCTTTATGCCGACGCCGATCTCGAAAAGTCGCTTGGTCTCAGCGGTCTGTCGTTCCATGCCCATGGTTATCAGATCCACGGCCAAGGAATTTCTGTCACTAAGGTCGGCAATTTCAACGCGCTGAGCGGCATCGAAGCAACCGCAACCACGCGGCTGCTCGATATCTGGCTCGAACAGAAGATGTTCGGCGACAAGCTTTCGATTCGTGCCGGTCAGATGGCCGTTGATACGGAATTCATTTTTGCGGACAGCGCTGCGCAATTCATTAGTGCGTCGTTTGGCTGGCCGACAATCACGGCATCAAATCTTCCCAACGGCGGGTCCGCTTATCCGCTGTCCGCGCCGGGCGTCCGCGTCGAGTGGAAGCCCACGAACCAGCTTGGTTTTCGTGTTGCCGTATTCAACGACGACCCCGCTGGCCCCTGCGATACCGATCCGCAAGTCTGCAATCCCCATGGGCTTGAGTTCCGCACTCAAGACGACCCCTACGTCATTGGAGAATTGGAATACCGTTACAATCAGTACGGTCGCGGTCTTCCGGGAATGGTCAAGCTCGGTAGTTGGGGCGACTTCGGAAATTTCGACGATCAACGATTTGACAGTACCGGATTGTCGCTTGCTGAGCCGGGCAGTTCTGGCGTTTCGCGCAGCTATGACGATAATTACGGGTTTTACGCGATCATCGATCAGCAAATTTTCGCTAGTTCGGATGGCACCGAAACAGTCTCTGCTTTTGCGCGCGTGATGGGTGCGCCAAGTGACCGCAACCTGATCGACTTTTACGCCGACGGAGGATTGGTGTTCTCAGGCTTCATTCCTGGCCGGCCGGACGACACGTTTGGCGTTGCCGCCGCTATCGCTGGAGTTTCAGAGCGCGCGCGCGATCTCGACCGGGACACCATCGCTTCCGGCACCAGTGTGCCTATTCGCGACGACGAGATTCTGCTGGAAGCCAACTATATTGCTCAAATCGTTCCAGGTTGGACGTTCCAGCCAGATTTCCAGTATGTCTGGCGGCCCGGCGGCAACGTGGCAGGCGACGACGGCAAGCCACGTGGCGATGCCGCGATCATCGGAGCCCGGACAACGATAAACTACTAGATCGTAGTTCTAGACATCAGCCGACAGTTATGTCCGTGGATCATCCGGTTCGCTAAAAGCAACTGTCCCGGTGTCGTGCCACTGACACTCTCCCTGCGCTTGGTCCTGTCGCGTGCCGAATCGGCGGAAATCACTGTCATACCGGCCTTGCCTGTTCTGCGGGTTGATCTGGAGATTTAGCCTCCAAAGGCGTGGCGCTGTGCATCAGGTGGTACAACGCCGGTAGGACGAACAGCGTCAGAATGGTCGATGATATGATGCCTCCGATGACGACAGTAGCAAGTGGCCGCTGGACCTCAGCACCCGCGCCGATATTGAACGCCATCGGCACAAACCCGAGGCTTGCAACCAGCGCCGTCATGAGCACAGGGCGCAATCGCGTCATCGCACCGTCAACAATCGCGGCCTCCAGTTCTACCTTCTCCTCGCGAAGCCGCGCGATGAAGGACAGCATGACCAGTCCATTGAGCACGGCGACGCCGGACAAGGCAATGAAGCCGACCGCGGCAGAGATCGAGAGTGGCATGTCGCGCAGCCACAGCGCCAAGACACCGCCAGTCAATGCCAACGGAACCCCGCTAAAGACAACAATGGCATCCTTCAGCGAGCCGAATGCGGCAATCAGCAAGACTAAAATGAGCCCGAGCGCAACGGGCACAACGATCTGAAGGCGACGGCTGGCGGATAACAACTGCTCGAATGTGCCACCGTAATCTACCCAGTAACCAGCCGGAACAACGACGTCGCTGCGTACGCGGGAACGCACGTCCGCAACGAACGATCCGAGATCGCGCCCGCGC
>JANNUW010000424.1:0-9913 GCA_031414095.1 Hyphomicrobium sp.
GATAGGCCCGTCAAGAATCCCGGACGCCGTCGCGCCGCCGCAGCCGACAACGCTTTCCAGCCGTTCGACGGACCAGCATCGAGGAGACTGTGCGTCTCTAAAAATGCGACGAGCTTTTTCAGTTCGGTCTCGTCGAGTTCATAGCCGAGATTGCGCTCGACCGACTGCGTGAGATCGGCAGCCGAGCCCGCCTTTCGCCATAGGCCAAGTATGGCGAACGTGGCAGAATCAATCTGCAGATAGCGGTGCTGCAAAGCGTCGTAGATCAGCCACGCGCGCGTGCCGTCGGCTGAAGGCGCCCCGCGGCGGAGAAACAAATCTTCCCGCAGGCGCGGCAAAGGGGCGGGAGCCGGGACCGGGTTAAGAGCGGGACTGGGCGCGAGGGCAATCGTCTGTTTGTCCGCCACGGGACTAGAGCCCCGTCCATTGGCGGAAGCTCGCTATCGGCCGGCGGAGCAAGTAATAGGCCAGCACCACGCGTTCGCCGTAGAGCTGTGCGGTGCCGCGAATTCCCAAACGCGGGATAGCCGTGGCGCCTCCCTCGATCTCGGCGATGACGCGAAAGGCCAGAACACCGCCCTCCATCGATTTTGCGTGATAGTCCGAGCGCACGATTTTCGCGTCCATCGGCTTCAACGGGTCGCTGTCGAGGAACGCCTTCACTCGCGCTCCCGTCATCAGCACGATCGAATCGCTGACCGGCACGTTGATCCTGAGTTCAATTTTTTGAGTATCGGCAATTTCCATGAGACGCTCGCCGATGGAGACTGGCCTGCCGATGAGATCGCGCTTGTCGCCGTAAACCGCGATGCCGTCTTTGGCCGATGTTATGCCCGATAACGCCAGAAGTGCGCGCGCCTGCTCCAGCTCTGCAGTCTTGACGCCGAGTTCAGCTTGAAAAATGCCGGCCTCGTGGCGGCCACGCGCATCGCTGAAAGCATTGATCGTCGCTTGTTTGACACGGGCCTGGGCAACGTCCGCCTCACGCGTCGCCACTTCGACACGGTTGCGCAACACGGTGTCTACGAAACGCACGAGAGGCTGCCCCGCCTCGACTTTCGCATTTGCCGGGACGAGAATTTCATCGATCACGCCATCAATGGCGGCGGTGACGAGGAATGCATCGCGCGGGGCTACTTCAAAAGGAGCCAGCGTCGTCATTGAAACCGGAATGGCGCCGATAAGCGCGATCGCGGCGGCAATGGCGGCAGCGTTGCGCGCGTTGAGCCGCAACAGGCGCCTGACCGGCGCACGGCCGCTCAGCGCAGACCACGCATGAGAGAACGTGGCGCTCAAGCGGCGCACCAGCACCAGATCATGCTCGAGCCAAGGCGTTTCGCGCACCAACAGTACGCCACCTGCCTGCTGACCATCCCGGTACCGAACAGGGAGCCACAGGGCTTCCCGGAACGGATAGTTTTTGCCGCTGCTGCTGGCGGCGTCGGAGTAGGCGTGAAGCACGAATTCGCGAACTTGACTGAGGTCCGCTTCGATAGCGGCGCGCTTGACGGTTTGCTCGATCCATTGCACGAGCGGCACGTTGCGATCGACGGTTGGCAACCCGGTGGCGGCGATTACATTCAACGACTGGGCCGCGGACTTTTCCATCACGAAAATCTGCCGGGCGCGGGTCAGCTTTCGCGTCTCGTTTGCTATAACGAGTGCCAGATCCTGCAGCGTCGAAGCCTCGCGGGATTGAGCCTCGAGATCGAGCAGCAAAAGCGCACTGGCGTTGGTTTCGCTGGCAGCCGTTTTCAAAGTGCGGGTCGCGGAAATGCCCGGGCCGCTCACGCTATCGGCCGGTGCTCCATGTGGAGATGCCGTGATCGCGGCTGTCTTGCCTGGCCTCACCATCGAACTTTCAAGATCCTCTTTACTGGCTGCTTGGCCGCTCGGCCGTGCCGCTCATACCTGGCATGACGCCCGGCGCAGGTGCGGTGAAGGCGGCGACAATCTTGGCGGTCTGACTGAGCGGATCGATGGCTGCTCCCAATCGCCGGACGACGATATCGTGATCGGAACGTATTTCATCGACCGAGAATTTGAGCCGCGAAGCGACACCCACATCCGCAAGCCAGCCTGCCGGCACGATGAGATCGATCTCGAGTTCGCCATCGGCAATAATGCCGATATAGGCCTTGCCCGGTTGCGGCGTTTCGAGTTCGTGAATTCCCAATTCGGATACACGGCCATCGAACGGCGCTTTCAGCACACACTGATCGAGCCGCACGCGCAGCGATTCAAGTTCGGCCGCAGCTTTTTGCAGTCTGGCCTCAGAGATCTCCAGTTCGTTGCGGCCGACCGCCTGCGACTGGCGCAGCAGTTTGTTATTCTCGAATATAAGCTTCATTTCGCGATGCTGGGCTTCGGACGACGCGAGTTCCGCGCGCTGGCGGCGGCAATCGAACTCAACCAAAAGGTCGCCCTGTTTGAAGCGCTCACCCTCTTTAAAGCCGATCTTGGACACCGGCGCCGTGAACTCAGTGGAAATCATGGCCTGCGTCAAGGCGCGCACGAGGCCGCGAACCGGCGCATTCGGCGCCGTGCGCAGTTCTTCGACAGCCGAGGCCGCGACGGAACCAAAACACAGCACCCCCAGTGACGCCGTCAGTGCGCGCGCGACGCTGCTGCCCTTAGCGTGCCGCAAGGGTAATCCTGCCATGAGACCCAAAGTCTCCCCGTTCGAGCCAGAGGCCACGCAATTGCGCCTCCACTTCGCGCACACCGCCCGCGTAGTTCAAATCTGAACCGTAGGGATCAAGACCCACCGACGCGAAGATGTTGGCGTAGGCGTTTTGCACGGAGGCAAAAGCGATATCGCGTTTGGTTTCCGCCACGAGAGCGTTCATTTCCTCGCGAATGAGCGTCTGCTCGCTGATCCGTTCGGCGGCAGCTTCGGCACGCATCTGTTTCACCAGGCGCTGCTGCACATCATAATAGTCGCGTGCAGATGCAAGCTCGCGCGCGGCGTGCATGTAACGGATGCGGCTCACGTGAACCTGCGTCATGACGGCCATCGTCAAGGCGAGAACACGCGCATCGAGCAATTCGTCCTGCGCCGCGACGACGTCGCGCTTAGCCGGATACTGGAAAACTTTTACGAGATTCCAGCTCGCCTTGGCGCCCCAGGTAACCCAGGAATTGTTCTCTAGATATCTATTGCTGTCGTAATTGTCGCCCGCGTAGAGCTGAATGCCGGGCAGCAGTTCAACGAGAGCCGCGTGCGCTTCATGTTCGTTGATGCGCCGCTGATAGGCATTTTCCTTAAGTTCGGCACGGTTGAACAGTGCGGCCGAAATCATCTCATGAGGATCGATGTCGAGCGTCGGCGGCATCGAACTCAGTTGTTCGGCCGACAAGGCGAACGGAGTGTCAGGCGGCAAGTTCATCAATGCGCCGAGTTGAGTTTTGGCGGTGCTGAGCTCGCGTTGCAGCTCTTCGGCGGTACGGCGGATCTCAACGAGTTCGCGTTCATACGTCAGCGCCGTGATGGGCGACGTGTCGCCAGCCGCATAAAGCGCGCGCGCACTGTTGAGGGCAACCCGTGTGCGGCCTTCGAGTTGCGCCAATTTCTGCACCATACGCTCGGCGCTGACCGCCCTCCAATACGCGGTGCGGACATCTTCGATAACGCGCTGGACCACCTTGCGCTTGGCTTCTTCGGCGATGAGAACCCTGTCGGCGGATTGACGCGCGCGAATGTAGGAGAGACCGAAATCAAGGATGTTCCAGCTGAACGTGATGTCGGTCGTCTGCAACTTTCTTTCGGTCGACGTTGTGCGCGGTTCAGTGAGATTACCGGTCGCCAAGCTCAATTCACCGGTCGAGAGCTCGTTGTCACGCGAAGTATACCCCGAATTCGTCACGGCGTTCGGAAGCAGATTGTAGTGCGCCAGGTGCAGTTCGGCGCTGCGCAGCGATTGCTGCATCATCTCGACCTTGAAATCGAGATTATATTTGAGTGCGCGTGCCATCGCCTCATACAGGGAGATTGCACCCCCGACCGGCTCCTGATTGGCCGACACGCGGCTCAGATGGTCTTGGCTCAGCTCTTCGAGTTGCGCCGGCTCGAGCGGCAACGGGCTGATTGCGCACGCCGATACCGCGAGCCCGCAGACGAGGATCGCCAGGACGGACCCTCTTCTAAATACTTCCGGCATATATCCCCGCTTCAGATGATCGCGTCGGCCCATCGTGCAAAACCTTGAGACTGAGAAAGCGCTAGGCAACATCACTCGTGTCCTAATTTCATCGGGACGTGAGAGTGCGGGCCGCGGCCGCTGACATCTTCGCCGTCGTCTTTTAGGCTGCCTCGATAGCCATTGTCCTTCAGACTGCCGCGGCGGTCGCCGTCTTTGAGGCTGCCGCGGTGCCCGTAGCTGGCACGATCCCGAGCTTCCTGCCGCTCAAGTGCTTCTTGCTTCTCGCGCAGCATGGCTTCCTGCTTGATGCGCCGCGCTTCTTCGTCCTGCAGACGCTTGGCTTCAGCACGGGCCTTGGCGAGCTCGAAAAGATATTTGGTGCGCGGCGACACTGCTGTTCGATCGGACCAGGCGACCTGCAGTTGCGCTGCTATCTCAGCAACGCTGAGGTTTTCATCGAAGTCGCGAACTTCGAGATCAAGCCCCATCGACACCAAGACGTTGGCCGCGCCCGTCTGCACATTGGCGAAGGCGATGTCTTTTTTCACCTCAGCCACGAGACCGTTCATTTCTTCGCGGATCAACGTCTGTTCGCCCACTCTGTCGGCGCTGGCTTCGGCCCGGATTTGCGCAACAAGCTTGGCCTGCACCTCGTCGTATTCCTTGGCGATCTCATATTCACGCTGGAAATGGTTGTAGCGGGTGCTGCTGACGTAAACTTGCGTCATGACCACCATCGTCATGGCGAGCGCCTGTTGGTCGAGCACGGCGTCCTGGGCTTCGAGGGTGTCGCGGCGCGCCGGATACTGGAACACGCGCACCAAGTTCGATGCTGCAAGTGCACCCCAGTTCGCCCACTGGTTATTCAACAGAAAGCTATTAGAATTGAAATTGTCGCCGGCAATCAATTGCAGTCCGGGCAGCAGCTCGAGCAGCGCTGCATCCGCCTCGCCGTCGTTGATACGGCGCTGGTAGGCAAGATCGTGCAATTCGGGTCGATTGAATACGGCTTCAGCAACCATCTCGCGAGTACTTAGCCCCAGCATTGATGTGCCCTGGCGATCGCCGCCGCCGGTCAATGTGAAGTCAGCTCCCGGCTGCAAATTAATGAGCGCTGCCAGCTGTGACTTGGCGAGAATGAGATCGCGCTCGAGTTGCTGCACGACCTGCCGGATCTGCACGAGCTCGCGCTCGAATGTCAGCGCGGCAACCGGCGCCGCCTCACCACCAGCCGATAACCGGCGCGCGTCAACGATGGCGTGTTGAACGCGCCCTTCCAGCGCCCGCAATTTTTTGATGAGCCGGTCAGAACTGTAGGCACGCCAATAGGCCGTTCGCGTGTCCTCCAGCGTATGCTGGATAACTTTGCGCTTCGCCTCTTGCGCGATCAGGTAACGATCCGAGGCCTGCCGCGCGCGCACGTAGGACAACGCGAAGTCGAGAATATGCCAGCTAAATGTCACGTCGGCCACGTTGAGCTGCTTGTCCTGCGACACGCTATTGGGCTCGAATGCCAGACCCGTTGGAATATCGAGCTGAGTGGTCGTCAAATAGCTGTCGCGGCCTGTGTAACCGGCATTGATCGCAGCCTTAGGCAGTAACGCGGTGGTCGCGAGCTGCGCTTCCGTTGCGCGAAGCGACTGCGTCATCATTTCGACGCGGTAATCGAGGTTGTACTTAAGTGCCCGCGCCATCGCCTCATAGAGCGAAAGGCCGCCCGTAAGCGGCTCCTGCTCTGCCGTCACGCGCACAACATGGTCATCCGTTTGCGCGGCGATTTCATCGCCCGCCAGTGGTGTAGGCACAATTGCGCAGCCTGCCCCCACAACGGCGAGAAGCAGAACAAATCCAATTTTTGTCTTGAGGGCGCGCATTGAAACCTGATCATCGGGGAGGGGACGCTCGAGGCACACAAAGTCACCTGCACGCACCACAAACGCGGTGCATGATGGGCCTTGACCAAAAAATACGCGGACGGGGTACTGCTATCTGATTTGCGGGGAGCCGATTACCGTTGCTTTTGCGAAATGACATGTTCGATAAGATCGGCTGCGAATCTCAGCAACCTTAAGGTTAAGGCCTTAATTGCTGCAACGGCGATGTCAGATGATTTTGATTTTTGTTCAGCCATTAGACAAATATGTGTCTGAAGCATCACAGAAAACGCACTTCCGAAGCAAGCGCTTACGAGGTTTCGAAATGGTAAATAAAAGGTTAATGGGGCTATTATCACAAAGTCCAAGGCAGAATAGCCGGAAAAAGCCGCTAAGAATGTTGATGCCGCAACCCGGGTGGGCCTCTATATTTCAATCATAAATAGAGCATGCGCCGAGCCGGCAGTTTCGGCACTCACCTCTATATGCCGCGCCCTGCATCCAGTCTCGCCAGCATGGAGGCCAAATTTTTCAGGTCGTCGGTTTCAGTTCCGCGAGCCGTTTCGTCGCCCCAGCCGTCAGTACCGATTTCTGTAGCTATTTGGCCGGCAAGTTCGGTGTCTTTGAGCGACTGAATTTGTGCGCCCAGACTTGTCACGAGCCTTGTCATCTCTTCCAGCTTGCGGGCGAGCTGGCCGACAGTCAATTTGCTGAAATCTTCGAATTCAACTGCCCGCTTATCGCCTGGCTGGCCAAACTCAGAATTAACCCCTGGCGGCTCGACCCGTCCAACAGTCCAATTTGCGTCGTGAAAATTATCGTCGGTGGTCATGGCGGGTTGGGCCTTGCGTGGGGTCTGAGATTATTTTGTGCCGGTGTCAAAGGTCAGCAATGCATCACCGCAGCCTGATCGTGATTCGCACGAAATTGACAAGACAAACATGCTGCGCCTGCCTGCGATGCCGAGCGCGCATGATAGAGCGCGAAAAATCCGGTTTTATCGGACTTGTCTGAGCCCTCAAATCAAGTCGTTACTGAATTACCTATATTAAAATGGGTTAGGTACTTTGGCCAAAATACCCGTTTCTAGGCCACGTCGTATCTTGCTTGTTCCAATATGGAATTTGAATTTCTCTCTCAGTGATCGAGATTAAGCGTTCACTAAACATCACTCGTTAATCACATCCATCCATTCTGACCGATAACGGCGCAAAGTCTTGCGCTCAACCTCACCCCATTCGTTAAGGTATGAATTACGATGTTCAAGCGCGCACGTCCGGTTGTCACTGACAATTCAGCATCGACTTCTTCTAACGATAAAAAGCTGAGGCCGGAACACCGCTTGATATTGTCATATCGGGCTCTCGAAGCCCGCATGGTTTTTGACGCGGCTATGGCCGCGACTGTAAATGAAGCCACGCAGCACGATACGGCTGATGCTCCGGCCGATATCAGCCAGCCAACCGATGCCCCTGATGCAACGGCCCTCGCAGGCGCCTTAGACGCTGCGCATGCAGCATCGCCTCCCGGTGCCACCGTCGTGTTCGTCGACGAAAACGTTACTGACTTGGCGACGCTGCTCGCGCACATTCCCGCCGGCGCGGAAATAGTCACTCTCGATAGCAATCAAGATGCATTGGGCCAGATTGCGGCAGCCCTTGCCGGGCGCTCGGGAATTGACAGCATTCAAATCGTTTCGCACGGCCAAGCTGGCGAACTCGATTTTTCGAGTGGCACGCTGACCGCAAGCGGACTTGCAAGCCATAGCGCCGAGCTAGCCATTATTGGCCAGGCACTTTCGGCGAACGGCGATATCCTGGTCTACGGTTGCAGCGTGGGCGCCGGCGAGATCGGACAAGCATTCGTCGACACATTAGCCCAGCTGACCCAATCGGACGTCGCGGCGTCGACAGACCTGACTGGCTCTGCGGCTTACGGCGGCGACTGGGTTCTTGAGGTCCAGACCGGCGATATCGAAGCCCTCGGCATCGACGCGCCCGATTGGGACGGCGAATTGGCTGCCTTTAACATCAATGCCGCTAGCGCCCCGACTGTTGTGGCGGGCGGAGGCGGGGCGCTCGTCGGTACGAAAGCAACATATGCCAACGTCGGGACGACCGTCATTGGCGGCGCGACTGTCAACGTCAATCTCGTGGGTACGGTGACGGCCGCAACGACTGGCGACACCCTCGCGTTCTCGTCGGGCGGAGGATCAGCCGTCTTGACGATGGGCGGCGGCTCGGATGCTGGCCAGGTTACGGTTCATTGGGAGCTAATCGCCCAGACCACGCCAACGCCTACGCCTTTCTTTGCCGACATCAAAGTTGCCATCAACGATATTGACGGCATTTCACCGACCGTTCTGCAGGAGTCTGTACAAGCCAGCCAGACCGGTCTCGTAACCTACTCGGTGGCCAATCCGACAAACCTCATCGTCAATTCAAACTCCGGTTTCATTCGCGCTGACGGCACGCAACCGGAATCGGGCGGCTCTCCCTCCATCATCCAGTTCCAATGGACAAATTCATCTAATTGGGACTTCACATACTTTACGGCCGCCGGCTCGAACGGCCGCGTCTTCAACAACAATGGCTCAAGCACATATGTGATCCCGGGCGCCGTGACCGTCGGCAGCCTCTTGGACCTTGACGCCAATAACTCCACTCAAACAGGTCTCGGCTACCAGGCGACGTTTGTTGAAAACGGGGCCGGCATTGCGATTGTCGACACCGACGCGACATTCACCAACATCGATGGCACCGCGCAGATTGCCGGTTATACCTACTCGAGCGCCACCGTCGTTCTGACCAACCCCCAGGCCAACGACGTTCTCACCCTCGGATCACTGCCAACTGGCATCACCGGCGTCGTCGGTCCGGTCGTTGCCGGCAAAGTGACCGTCACTTTCACCGGGGTCGCTTCGTCCGCGAGCTACATTCAGGCATTCCAGGCCGTCACTTTCAGCAATAACTCCGACACGCCGGTCACGGTCGACCGTGCATTCCAGGTTTCCGCCATCAGCGGCACGGCCCAAAGTAGTGCCGCCAACGCCGTCATCAAGTTTACGGCGGTCGACGACGCCCCCGTTGCATCGGCGCCCGCGGCCCAGACGACGCTCGAAGACACGGCGCGCGTATTCTCGGCAGCCAACGGCAACGCCATCACCATCAGCGATATCGACGCAGGCGCAGCTGGCCTCGAAACTGTGACGTTGTCGGTCGCGCACGGCAACCTGACGCTCGGATCAACGACGGGCCTGACAGGGGTTACAGGCAACGGCACCGGCACCGTGACCTTCACGGGCACTGTTGCGCAGGTCAACACCGCCATCAACGGCCTCAGCTATCTCAACGTCGCCGACTACAACAGCACCGGGCCCGGCACGGGCGGCGCTGACGTTCTGACCATCAATGTCAAAGACGATGGCAAAGATTCGGGCGTTCTCGCATCGAACGGCGCCCAGTCAGCAGCACCCAAAACGATCGACATCAATATTACCGCTGTTGCCGACATCAATAATGACGCGGTGACGACGAACGAAGACACAGCCATCACATTCAACGCCATCACCGGCACGAACGGCGCAACCGCCGACACATTCGAGAACGCAGGCCGTGTCGTCACAGCCGTAACTAACGGCGCGAAGGGCACCGTCACGTTCCTTGCCAGCGGCGCCATCACGTACACGCCAAATGCCAACGCGAACGGCCCCGACAGCTTCACTTACACGGTCACGTCGGGCGGCGTCACAGAAACGGCCACCGTCAATGTCACGATCACGCCCGTCAACGATGCGCCGACGGCCGTCAACGACACGGCGACGACCAATGAAGATGTCGCTATCACGATCACGGCAGCGACGCTGCTCGGCAACGATACCGATCCTGACGGCAACAC
>JANNUW010000425.1:0-1550 GCA_031414095.1 Hyphomicrobium sp.
CCCTGTCGCTCATCAAACCTCGGATCACGGTAGCCTCCTCCAAAGCTACCTTGAATCAGAACGTGACTGATTTGGGAATCCTGTTTGTCAACACGTCCTAGGTCTCGTCACTCCCGCCGTTATAGTTGCAGAGTAGCAGAAGTGCTTCGACTTCAATTGGGCGGCGACTTTGTTTGGTCGTTGAATTTCAGTTGTTTTGTAACACAAACCTGATACACAGAAGGCTAATACCATGGAGCTAAGATGCTGAAATCGCTAGGACTTATGAAGCATTTGGAATTCCCCCTTCGCTCCACCATCAATTCCGGCAGTTCCATGAAAATCCCGCTTCTGGTGGGTTTTTTAAAATCTAAACGACGTCATCGAAAGCTTCCCGCCTGATGAATGCCCGCACCCCGGCAGCACCTGTCCTTGTATGCTCATTCGCAATATTCATCCTTTCGGGGATGGATGCGGCAATGAAGACGCTGGTCATTGCAGTGGGCGTTTACAATGTCGTGCTGTGGCGGAGCATGCTGGCCACGGTCGTCTCGGGATCCGTTTGGTTTTCGGGGCCCTGGGCCTGGCCGCAAAGCTCCGTGCTCAAGCTCCATGTTCTGCGCTCCGTCCTGATTTCCATCGTGTTGCTGACCTTCTTCTGGGGTCTTGCCAAGCTGCCGCTCGCCGACGCAATTGGTTTGAGTTTTATAGCGCCCCTGCTCGCCCTCTTTCTTGCGGCCATTCTCCTGGGCGAGCGCATAGGGCGCCCCGCCATCTGGGCCTCTCTGGCCGGCTTGGTCGGCGTTGCGCTCATCATGGGCGGCCAGTTCGAACTTGTGGAGTATTCCCGGGAGACCATGCAGGGCACGATAGCCGTTCTTCTCTCGACCCTGTTCTATGCCTTCAGTTTGATTCTGGGCAGAAAGCAGGCCCAGGTGGCAAAGCCCACCGAAATCATGTTCTTTCAAAGCCTGTTGCTGGCCATATTGTTCCTTCTGCCCGCGCCTTGGCTGGCCGTTAGCCTGGCGCAGGAGCACTGGCTTGCGCTGGTGGGCGTGACCGCCCTGTCGCTGAGCGGCCAGTTTCTCATGAGCTGGTCCTACGCGCGCGCCGAAGCGCAGTATCTGATCCCCACGGAGTATTCTGCGTTCGTTTGGGCAATTCTGTTTGGCTGGGTCTTCTTTGATGAGGGAGTCGTGTGGACCACTCTGGTGGGCGCAGTCCTGATCATCGCCGGCTGCCTGATTGCCGCGCGCTCTAACGCCAAGCTTTCGGAACCAATTGAAGCGACGGTCTAAACGCAAAATGAACTGCATGCGAATCTCTGCCAGTCTGCGCGTTTGACCACGCTTCGGACCGGCAAGCCGTGTTGATCGCAACTGCCCAATAATTCAGCCAGAGGCAAGAATTTCTCAACGTTAATGGAATCTTAGAGCCTGATCAACTTAGATTGAAGCGTAACCTGCATTGACGAGATAGTTGGCACATTCCTGTTTGGTGAAGGCCGGGAGGAGTTTTCCGATTGTTCGCCATGCTGCTTCGACGGTTCGCGCTTGGGCTTTTCGCATGAG
>JANNUW010000426.1:0-1342 GCA_031414095.1 Hyphomicrobium sp.
GCCTCGCTGGGCCATGCCCGGCTCAAGATGAGCTTCAAAGCCACACGCAAGGCCCGTATTCCGCTTGCTCCGCGCCCCGAAATCTGCAAAAAATGGCGGAGAAAGGTCAGTAATCCTGACCTTTGTCGAACCCCACCGTGCTGCCGGCAGACCGCGCTCCTGGTAAGGACGCAGTGATTTTGCCCGCTCTTCGTTCAGGGGCTTTGAGTTGTTGATGGAATGCGGGACTCGCAAAATGATAAAATACTTGCGAAAACATCGGGCTAAGCGCGATTGAAGCGCCCACCTGCCCCTGCGACCGCCCCACTCCTCGCCTGACATGCCATCTTGAGGCTTTTAATGACCGCGCCACTTCCCTCGTCTGTCACGCTTGAAGCACCCGAAAGGCAGGGTCTTTACGACCCGTCGTTAGAGCGGGACGCCTGCGGCGTGGGCTTTGTCGCCGACATGAAGGGCCGCAAGTCGCACAAGATCGTGGCCGACGCGCTGCAGGTGCTGGCCAACCTTGAACATCGCGGTGCCGTGGGCGCCGATCCACTGGCTGGCGACGGCGCGGGTATTCTCATTCAAATCCCGCACACGTTTTTTGCCCAGGAATGCCTCGTTGCAGGTTTCTCGCTGCCCGAACCCGGCAACTATGCTGTCGGCTTCATCTTCATGCCGCGCGACGAGCGCTTGGCCGCGCATTGCGAGCGCGTGTGGGCCCGGTGCCTCAAAGAGCAGTCGCTGAAGCTGCTGGGCTGGCGTTCGGTGCCGGTCGACAATTCGTCGCTGTCGGATATGGTGCGCGGCACGGAGCCCATACACCGCCAGATCTTCATCGCGCGCCCCGCCGATGCCGCCGACCAGGAGGAGTTCGAGCGCCGCTTGTATCTCGTGCGCAAGGTCGTCTCGAACGCTATCCAAGAAGCCTACAAGGGCCGCGACATCGGCCACTATACAGTCAGCCTGTCGACGCGCACCATCGTCTACAAGGGCATGTTCCTGTCGTATCAGGTCAAGGCCTACTACAAGGATTTGTCCGATCCGCGCCTGACCTCTGCGATGGCGCTGGTGCATCAGCGCTTCTCGACCAACACCTTCCCGTCGTGGAAGCTCGCCCACCCCTATCGCATGGTGGCGCATAACGGCGAGATCAACACGCTGCGCGGCAACGTCAACTGGATGGCGGCGCGGCAGGCGTCCGTGTCTTCCCCGCTGTACGGCGAGGAGATCTCCAAGCTGTGGCCGATCTCCTACGAGGGCCAGTCGGACACGGCCTGCTTCGACAACGCGCTCGAGTTCCTGGTGATGGGCGGCTACAGCCTGGCGCACGCCGCCATGATGCTGATCCCCGAAGCCT
>JANNUW010000427.1:0-1257 GCA_031414095.1 Hyphomicrobium sp.
TGTTTCATCCATTCGAGACCCCCTGAAAATGTGTGCGTGTGCGCCGCGCCAGTTACTGTCAATCACTGATTAAGTGATGAGCGCGCTGTTTTATTCCGATCCGTCACATTGGCAATGGGCGTTGCACGCAACTGGACCTTACGCTTCGGTCTATTGGCGCGCCGGATCGATCAACGCGAGGCCGCTTTCCGCGTCCATCGTTTTGCACAGATGCGCGGGGCCTCGGTGACGATACCTTCGAGGGCCGGCCGCAGCGTGGTGTTCTTTAGATGTGCCGTTATCGCGGTCCCATACCGGCGTTCCGACACGGCGCGCAGACGGATGATTGGCCTCCCGTTCGTGCAGTGCATGTCATCCAACCTTAATTAGCCTACCCTGTCTTTTAGGCCCTTCACACCCTCGTGCTTGGCGCAACTGGCGCAGCAGAAGATTTTGCCGTTGGCTTCGACGCCGTGGCCGATTACACGGCAATCGCAATGCGGGCAGACAGGCGCCATGGCGTGGATTGCACATTCGAAACTGTCGAATGTCATTGTCTTAGCGCCCTGCGTAACCTGAAAGGCCTTATCGTAATCGTTGCCGCAGACATCACATTGGGCCATCAGAAGCTCCATCACCAACGCCTTGGCAATACAATCGCAAAAGTGGTGCCAGGTTCCCTGTGCTCGCGCGTGACTTATCGACCCTCCGGTTCGATCGCCAAGCGGATGGATATGCTTGAGCGCATTGCCGCCGCCACTGCCGCCATCCTCCAACACGACATCGAGTCGGAACTGATCGCGGCTTTACCGCGCCAACTCGTTCGCCGTCATGCGAAGCGCTTCGATATTGCAACAACCGAGGCGCCATTGCCGCTCCGGCGCGATCCAATCCGGGCGGTAACAACAAAGGCCGCCCTGATGGACGATGGTGTCGCATGGCTGTTTGATGTTCTGGAAAGCATAGTGCCAGCGTTACAGCTGCGGCATGTGCCAAACAAATCGGCTTGATTTCGATTTTCCGGGTTCATATGAACCGACAGCGAGCGCCGTTGCAAAGGCGCAGCGCGAGGAGCCCCCTTTGGATCGTAATGTCGATCTCGCCATTATCGGTGGTGGCATCAACGGCTGTGGCATAGCGCGGGACGCTGCCGGACGCGGTCTATCGGTCTATCTCTGTGAGATGAACGATCTGGCGAGTGGTACGTCGTCCTGGTCGACCAAGTTGATCCATGGCGGTTTGCGTTACCTTGAACACTACGAGTTTCGTCTTGTGCGC
>JANNUW010000428.1:0-1130 GCA_031414095.1 Hyphomicrobium sp.
GAGCAGCCAGAGCAGTTCGAGGTTGCGCCCGGCTTCCCCTTCAAGGCGGCGGCTCGACTGTACGCGGTTGACAGGCGTCAGCCAAACTGCCTTCATCGGCGTCTTTTTATGGATGCGGAAAACGTTAGCTGCGCGATCGCCGTCGGACAAGTTGAATGGAGAACTTGCTGACCTGTCGGTAGGCCAAATGACCCTTAGCCAGCCCTTGGTATGTCGTGAGCGGGATTCGTGATGGAGATCGCTCTACCCCCGTGGTTAAAAAACGGACCAGATACCTTGCCTAAACCTTGCAGTAATCGGGTTCGTGGTGTCCGTCACCAGGGGACGCCGCAGTTGGCTGTACGACGACTGGCGGCGGCCCGCCAAGCTGCTATCAGGGGCGGCCACTTAAGTGCCGCCGTAGTGTCGCGTCCGACTGACGCCGGGTGCCATGAGTGGACGCTGATTCGCTCATTCACCTGCACTCGCAGCCTGCGAGCCACATCAACAGATACTAGACAGTCACCAGCGATTGCCACCATTCGGCGAAGGGGATCGTCCGGGGGTCAAAAAATGAAAGTCCGAACGAGCATTGGAGTCGCATCTTTGCCCACAACAACACTATGCGAGTCAGAAAGCAGAAGGTCGTTCAGGACGGGAAATTCTCCTCATCAACCCAGTGCCAGGGACAATGCATGGGACAGATAAGTGGATTATAAATTTAAGTGTGCAAATTCAATAGGTAACTGAATAGCTTTGGAGCGGGTGAAGGGAATCGAACCCTCGTATTCAGCTTGGAAGGCTGCTGCTCTACCATTGAGCTACACCCGCGCACCGTGCGTTTCTATGCGACTTAGGCTGCTGCTGGCAAGCGCGCAAACCTAACCTTCCTGCTGCGCCGATACCGTGCTAGTCGCGACGATGTCTCATCCCACCGCGCCCGTTGAGCGACTCGCATGCGCCTCTCGATCTTGACCGCAGCCTTCGTCGCGGCCCTCGTCGGGCTCGCAAGCGCGCTCGCCGTGGTATTGGCCGCAGCTGCGGCGGTTGGTGCGACACAAGCACAGACGACATCGTGGGTCACCGGGCTCGCGCTGGCGATGGCGGCGAGCAGCTTAATCTTGAGCGCGTGGCACCGGGTTCCTGTGATC
>JANNUW010000429.1:0-1474 GCA_031414095.1 Hyphomicrobium sp.
CCCTCGGCAAGCATTTTCTTGAGGTTATTAGGTCTCATCGGGCTTCCTCGCGGTTTTTCGTTGCCTTGGGTGGTGACTGTGAACGGTTTGCCGGCAAAATGGCTTTGACGGATTAAGTAAATCGAAGTCGACGCGCGACACTAGGCACTCTGCTCGCGTCCGTCACCTGTCTCCGGCGAAGCTGAGCTACGCGCGGCGTGCAAAGCATGTTGACCGGGGGAGCCGCATCCGATGGGCGCTTGGCACGGCCAGCGGATGCTTCGAACCCGTTTCAACGGTCCCTTTAGTTACCCGGTGATCGGCGGCATCTTCTTGCCGGTCGCCACGTCAGTGACGGCCCCATTCTCCAGGCTGATGCGATAGAACTCGCGCAGGACGTTGCCGGCAAACCCGATTTCGACGATCGACACATCCTTGAACGAGCTGTTGATGCCGTCGGGCAGGATCTTGTTGCACTCTTCAGCGAAGTCATTGAACGTCTTCTGCACCGCGGAATCGAATTTCGCCATGCTGTAGACCATCGTATTGTGCGGATTGTGCGAGCGGACTTCCTTGCCGTCCTTCATCACATTGACGCCACTGACACCCATCGTGCGCACCAGCTCCTTCGCAGCATCGCTCATCACGGCGTAGACTGGTCCCGTGCAGCGCGGCAACGGGCCGTCACGCAGCGGCGTCAAGGCCGCCGTGGCGCGCGTGTTGAACGTCATCATATTCTCGAAGCCGTCACCGCTCTTGACGATTCCCAGGTCGAACCACCAGGGCTGGCCAGCGCCCTTGGCGGCTTCCGTCGTGTAGAACGTCTTTAACGTGTGATTGAGCACCGGCGGCAGCTTCGGCATGGCCTTCAGCATCTTGCCCGGCGTCGATTTGTCGGCACTGTGGATATGCACGACCGTCACGTGAGGAATGTTCGAAACCTTGGTTTCGGGCACCAGCTTCGCAGCAATGAGCTTCTCCTTCAGCGGGCCCTTGATCTTGGCGTCGAGGACGTCGTTGACTTCTTTCGGTAGGCGATAGACTAGCCCATACGTCGCGACATGCTTGCGGAATGCCGCCGGCGGCATGACCGCACTATTGTCGATTGCCTTCTGAGCCCATGCCGCACTGTTGGTGCCTGCCAGCGCCAGTGAGCCCAGTCCGAAGTTTACGGTGCGGCGCGATACGGTCACGATACCCCTCCTGTTGTTTTGAGACGTCAAATACTGCCTCGACCCGGCAGATATGGGATCATGCCGCGATCTAGTGGGGGCTCGCAATCCGATTGTGACAAGTCACGAGCTAAAAAGGCGAGCAGAACGTGCCTGCCAGCCGTTCACGGCCGCAACCCGTCCAGATCGGCCTCAGTGGATTTCGTCCATCTTATTGAGCGCGTCGCGTAATTGCTCGATATTGAAACCTTTGGCTCGCGCGACCCCTAGGATGACCGCTTCCTTGCGGGCGAGTAGATCGCACGCCGCAGGGATCTTGTCGG
>JANNUW010000430.1:0-4660 GCA_031414095.1 Hyphomicrobium sp.
TGAGCGGAACAGTAGGCCTCACAGCCTACCCAGCCAGCAAATAATTGAAAACAATAGCAATGGCCTTAACCAGAGCCAGTAAACTGGCTTGCACCTGCAACATTAAAGCGCAAAGATGCGTCCTAGGGTCTGAGAATTCATCAGAATTGAGCAAGGGCTGGTTACTTGGGTACCCCGGGTTTCTTCATCAAACTTAGAAGAACTGCCACCGCAATCGCGGCTGCAGCCTTCTTCGTTCTGTTTTCAAATAGCGCATTAGCGGACTACCAACAGGCGAAGAACTATTTTGATGGCCTGGATACGGATACAAAAATCTCAATCACCATTAGCCTAATTGGGACCGGCGACTTTGACGGGCTTTTGGACTATGGTTTCACTAAACGACTTTATAAGGCTGTTAATGCATTCAAGGCCTGAGAGGGACTGGCAACGGACGGCGTCTTAAACAAATCACAAATCGAATTACTCAAAGGCAAGGCCAACCCATTTTTTGGGGCGCTTGGGCTTCGTTACTATTCGCATCCCCTCACGGCGTCACAGCTATTTGTTCCAAGGTCGGTATTTGATACCGAAACAGCGACCTCCCACGGCTATGCATTTGAGAGAAACGACAACAATCTGTCACTCAGTTTTGATGCTTACCCCAACCGTGAAAAGACTTTCATAGAACTCTACGGTTCCGTCACGCGAAGTTCTTCACAACGGCAAATCGATTACAAAGTGCTGCACGACAACTTCTTTGTAGTCAGCGGCATTCACAGGGGTCGAAATTTTTACACCTGGATAAGTGCGACACGCGACAGTAGTACTGGTTTTACATTATCCTGGTCGCCTGTGTGGGAGACCACCGGCAAGAAACTTTCAATACTTTTGGCAAATTCATTTGTGTCAGAACCGAAATTCTCGGAACCAGAAAATCCTTTCCAGCCGGACAACCAGCAAGCCTCAATTGACAATAAACCAAAGGAAGTACCACCAAGCAGCGGCACGGGAACGGGCTTCAAAGTTACGGATGAGGGGCACGTTCTGACCAATTTTCATGTTGCCGGTCATTGTCAGAGAATTCTATTGCTGAAGCCAAGTGAAATTCCCATCGCAGCGCAGCTTGTTTCGGTGGATGAAATGAATGATTTGGCTCTCGTAAAATCGGAACATTATCTTGGGGGAACCACGGCTAAGTTCAACGGTGGATCACAACCCAAGGCCGGAAGTGAAATCGTCGTCTACGGTTTTCCACTCGCAGGTACCCTGTCAACCAGTGGAAATGTCGTCACCGGAAACATTACTGCGCTTGCTGGACTGGGCAATGATAGCAGGCTTTTTCAGATTTCAGCTCCCGTACAGCCCGGTAACAGCGGCGGACCGGTCATTGATCGACACGGCAATGTGGTAGCCGTGATAGTTTCAAAGCTAAATGTTATGGAAATGGCCAAAGTCACCGGCGACATTTCTCAGAATGTGAATTTCGCAATCAAAGGAAACATCGCAACGAATTTTATGGAAGGAGTTGGTGTGAAATTTCAAACAGAAAGTGCCACGGCGTCGCTTGACACTCCAGCCATTGGGGAAAGGGCACAGGGTTATACATATCTTGTGGAATGCCAGAATTGATCGTGATCAGGGGGAGTAGGCATTCCGTGGTGAAGCGGTAAACACCCCTCTGGGCAAAAAAATCCCGCGCCCTCGGGGGAAAACGCGGGAAGTTAATTGGAGACTTTTTGGAGTCACCCCGCAAAGGCTGACGTGGTCATGCTGCTACTTCAAGCTGCCGTGCGCAATGCCCAGCGCCGGTCCTACAAGCAGTTTTTCCGGCAGTGTGGCACATTCGCACCGCTACCGACACTTGCCCCTTCGCTGAGGCGCTGTCATCTGGAGGTATTGTTTCTGATTGTTACCGATGAAACTGTGGGTATTTTTGCCCCATTTTAAATACCTTATCTCGTTGAATTTATTGAGAGCCCAATAGTTGTGTTGGAGTTGTGAAGCTGACAGGCGACCAAACTGGAAATGCCTTGTTCTACACGGCCATGTCGTTGAAAGCATTGATGGTCCAATAGTTGTGTTCCAGCTCGCGCGTAGTGCTCCGCAAACTTTGGTTGCTTGAATGCCTATGTTCTTGAAATAACCGGGCAGTCAATAGTTGTGTGCCGCTAGACCCGCCTGATTGCCGCAAAGAACTTGTCCGTGGGCAGGCGGCTCAGGTAAGCGCCATAGGCGTTCAACGCTGCCTGTGCCTTGCCCCGAGGAGTTCGCGGGCCTGTTGAGTGTTCCCATGGCCGCCAGCGTTGGATTGCAACTGCCTGGATAAACTTGCGCTCGGGAGTCCATCCGGTCCTTGCATATTTTGAAAGCACCTTGGTGGGTCGGCTTTTCTCTCTAAAAGTTGTCAATTTTGTTTCCTATCATTTCCACAAGCCCCCAGCCACCGCTGCTATGCGCCTGCGCCAGCCGGTCAAGAGTCGTTGGACGGTCCGCTAAATCCACCGCAAGAGATATTTCATCGCCATCCGCCGCGCCTGTTCTTTCGCCGAATAGTTCCCATGCTTCAGAGCATTCTTGTTGCCCTTTGGTGCTCCGGTAGCCTTCCCGCCGTGCATTCGGCACCTACCGTTCTTCATCGCGCCGTTGCGGCACGGTTTCCCCGACCGCCTCGAATGAGCTCCGCATCTCGGGCTCAAGTGCATGGGTAATTGTTTTTGCATCGGGTTGTTCCTTTGATTTTTGCTGCACCCCCGCCACGTCTGGACCAGATTTAACGATAAGCCACTCTTTATGCGCCCTACCTGCAAGTACGCCGTCTATGATTACCGCCTGCTCATTGACAGCATGACGGCTGGCCGGCTGATGAAAGAAACTCTCGCTCATCAGAAAGTCAAATGGGCCTAGTCAGTGACCGGCCCCTATCTGCCGCCCGGGCCGATACGACAGACGAGGCGAAGGCGCAGCTCCACGCAAAGTTCTGGGCTTGGGATGCCTGGGCATTGAGCGAGGAGGAAGTGGCCTGGCTTCAGTGAAACCTCGTCAACGGAAGCCGCCCCGTCCTCGCAAGCATAAGCACTCCGCTAAAGCTGCCCCAATTACTGGCGGGGCATCCTGCGCTTCTCCCTGCGCCCTATGGCAGCCCTTCGTCAACTATCGGACTTGCCCCGCTTGACATCAAAAGTAAAAGGATTGATGTTTTCATCCTGCTGAATTTTCAGGCACGGCAATGGGAGGATGGTTTGTTATGACCAAAAGAATATTTGTTACGACATCGGTGTTATTTCTGTTCACCTCGGGGATGTCTGTTACAGCAGCGGAAAAGGCTATGACTGGCCCTGAACTTCAACAACTTTTGGCCAATGGGAAAACGCTTAAATTAGGAAGCAAGGAGTTGGGCTACGCTGGTGAGCTAGTACTAAGTGCAGATGGCACAGGTAAGGGTTCCGTCAAAACACTTGATGGTAAAAAAACTTTTGTATTGGATGGAACATGGAAAATCACCGGCAACAAATTTTGTCGTACCTGGACTGAAATAGATAAGGGCAAGGAAGTTTGTGAAACCTGGGTGAAAGACGGTGATAACAAAGTTAACGCCATGAAGGGTAAGAAAAAGATTGGAGTCAATTCTTGGTAATGGCCAAATTGGCACGATAACGCCCCACCCAGCCTTGCCAATAATTTCCGTTCATGACAATTTACAATCACCTGAGCAGAAGTATCTTGGAGAGTTGTCATGCGCAGTACTTTCTTGGTCATAATTGCGTTTCTCGGCTTGCTCAACACATCATTGGCAAACGCTGATCCTCATCCACCGGGTTTCACCAATCATGATAAAAACGGCCCCTCCAAACCAAAGACCCAGAATGGCGTCACGACATTCAAGATATTTGATGAGCAGTGCAGCAAAAGAGATTACGGCGATGGACGCGGTGAAAACGACTGCCTCAACGGCAATGTTCGCTCGGACTTAATAAGGCAGCCGGAAGACAAACTCAAAGACAGCGTGGAGTATCGGTTCGATATATGGGTTGATCCGACCTTTCGATACAATGGATGGCCTAACAGTCACGCCGCAGGTTTCCTGCCCAACACATGGGATAGCCGGTTGCGTATCGCCAGCTGGGAAGGCCCCTTCCTTCATAATTTTCTATACATGCTGAAGCTTGACGCGATGAACGGAATTACTTTTTTAGGCCAGCAGTGTCACCCAATGGAGCGCTTTGGGGAATGGGTGACATTTTCCATGAAAGTACGGTGGGCTGCAGACAAGAAGGGTTGGATCAAGGTCCAGTGTGACGACAAGGTCATTTACCAAAAAGAAGGTGTTGCCACCAACCAGGCCCCGCATTGCTACATCACCAATCAATGTGAAGCCGGAATAGCTAAAAATCCAAAACGCTTCCTATTCATCTTAGGTCCTACTATGGCTGGCTTTGGCCACGAATGGAAAAAGTGGGGGCAGCCTTCACCTTTCACAAAAATCCAGCCAGAGGGAATCACCATCAAAATGCGCAATATCTCTGTCAAAAAAGGGGTAAGTCGGCTGTGAACAATTCAATTTTCAGGCATGAAGCGGTCTGATCGCACCGAAGAGCATCACCAGCGTTAGACGCAAAAGAAGCCTCAACCAGGTGAGGAGAAGGCGGAAGTTGTATCCGGCAGCGGCGAGGATGGCGTT
>JANNUW010000431.1:0-11438 GCA_031414095.1 Hyphomicrobium sp.
GCTTCCGGCGATGCAGCATGTGCTTGCACGACCTTGATTCACTTCCTTAAGTTCCGTTGCAACCCGTGACTCAACTTCGGACTGCAGGCGGGATACTAGCCGCGCATGACAGCGCTGTGAAGGTCTTGACAAAGTGCACAAAGGTTACGTGCAAAACGTGACGGCCGTTTCGTTTCGACTTATTTCGTCCAACAAACGCACTTGGCGCTTCAACTCTCCCTTGCCGCATACTATTTATGGTTACCCGCGGCGATCGTCCGCCTTTGACCTGCTCTCAAGGAGCTAACCGGTCATGCCAATCAAACTCGTAAATCTTTCGCTGACTACGGTATTTTTGGCCCTCGCTATGCTCCCCGCAGCAGCATACGACACGCGCTTTGCCGATTGGGCGACGGTTACGCACCCGCGGCTGGGCTTCCAAATCGCCTACCCTGGAAATCTGTTTAGCCCTATGCCCGGGCCCGCCAGCGAGGACGGGCAGGTATTTGTCTCCCGCGACGGGGCGAAGCTGATCGTCGGGGCCTTCGCCAACGATGGCGGACTGACGATGCTCGATTACCGCACGCAATTGCTGTCGGAAAATTACAAAGGCGCCGACATCGACTACGGCCCCTTTAAGCGCGGGTGGTTTGTGGTCTCGGGCACGCAGGGCGGTATGCATTTCTACGAGCGCGTCAGCTTTACGTGTGAAGGCCGACTCATCAATAGTTGGGCGCTTCTCTACCCGGCATCGATGCGCAGTTTCTATGATCGCGTCGTGGACGCGATCGCGCGCACGTATTTGCCGGGCGCCGGGCCGTCCGGTCAGTGCGCAGGCCTTTAGCAACGTGGCAGGTCCAGTTTGCCGCTTTGCGCCGAGCCCCAACGGCTATCTGCACCTGGGACATGCGCTGTCGGCTGTTCACGGTTTTGAGATGGCGGCAAAATCCGGTGGCCGATTTTTGCTGCGCATCGAGGACATCGATCTGGCACGTACGCGCGAAGCGTACGTCGCGGCAATATCGGAAGATCTGGCTTGGCTCGGGCTCCGCTGGGAAGTCCCCATACTGCGCCAATCGCTCAATTTCGATCATTATCGGGCGGCTGCTGCCAAACTGTCCAGCATGGGCCTTTTGTATCCGTGTTTTGCCACGCGCGGCGAAATTGCCGAAGCAGCCACACCGCACGAGCTCGGACGCGATCCCGACGGGGCGCCGCTTTATAAGGCCCCCCGGTTGCCGGCGCGCGAAACAACCCGGCGGCAGGAGGCGGGCGAGCCTTATGCCATGCGCCTCGATATGGACAAGGCGCTTACCTGCGCCCGGGACGCCTTGGGTGGCGCACCTTTGACGTTCGTCGAGATCGACCAAGCTGGCCGTCATGAGACCGTTGCCGCACAGGCCGCACGTTGGGGCGACGTGATCCTTGTGCGCAAAGACACGCCGGCGAGCTATCATCTTGCTGTGGTCACAGACGATGCTTTCCAAGGCGTCACCCGCGTCACGCGTGGGCTCGATCTCTACGCATCGACCGGACTGCACCGCTTACTGCAGGTGCTGCTCGGCCTTCCCGAGCCGGAATATTCGCATCATCGGCTCTTGCTGAGCGGCGATGGCCGCAAACTCGCCAAGAGCGCAGGCGATACATCTTTGCGGGAATTGCGCGCCAGAGGCGTAATGCCCGCTAATGTACTGGCGATGATACAACTTGTATAATTGTTGCAAAATTGTTGCAAAAAGACGCGAATAGTCAGTATTCGGTAAGCAAGATATTATATTGTGCATAGAGTGAGTTGCACCGTATAGTTCACAATATTGCTTCGGGGTGAGCCCGGGCAATTCTCCAGATCAGCGCCCTTGAAGCGGCTATGAAGAAGCAAAAGAAGCAAAAGCCCCGCACCAAAGCGCCTCATACGCCCCACGGCAACGCGGCGTTGTCGCGTGGCGTCAGTTCGACCAAAAAAAGCTCAACGGGCGTCACCGGCTGGCGCGGTCAGGATAATAGCAAGTTTGCGCGGCAGGCGAGCGTGCCGCTAGCGCGTCAGTCGCCTTATCGCGGCGCGCTGGCAATGGCGTCCACGTACTCAACCGACGACCGGCAGGCGTTAGGTCTCCTGATGCTGCCGTTTCTGCTGCTCGCGTTTGCGGTCGGCAGCAGCCACTCGCTGCGCTGGCAGCACGGGTATGACACGCCCATGACCGCGCCCGTTGCTTTTGCGCGCCCGGCGACACCTGCCACTTTGCAAAATCAAACCATCGTTGCAGCCAATCGCGCTGATGTGCCGTCGTTGAGCGCGGCACCAGCTGCACCCGCTCTTGCTCCTGGCAAAACCGCATCAGCTGACTTAGTTGTGGTTGGAGCGGGAAACCGGGTTCCGGCGGTTGCCCCCGATGACGTATCTGCAGACGCCCGCATCGATCAGTCCCTCATTCCGGCTCTGCCAGCGCCGTCCGATCTGATTCCGGAAACGGCGGTGCCGGTTGCCGTCGCGACGCCATCGCGAACAATGGATCAGCCGGCTACTCCCGCTCCCACGGCGGAACTCGCAGCTGTGCCGCCCGCCGCCAATACAGCCTTGACGCCGGCGGCACCCGAAGTCCTCGCTCGATCCCCAGCAGATGCCGTGGTCACACCTGCGAATCCAATAGAACTGGCGGCTTTAGCCCCCGGCCTTGCGCCGCCTGCGCCTGGCACGCCTGTTGGAGCAGCCCCGTCTCCGCTTGGTCATGCCGGGCGGCCAGGTGACGCGCCGCCGGGTAACGTATGCCTGCCTGAAAAACCGCAAAGCGTAGGCTTCAGCGCCACGCGTCTCGCTGCCTTGGGCGGCGACACCGGCGGCGGCTACATCGACCCCATCGCCTTCGGCATGGAGCTCGCCGCCGCGGCGCGCGAGCAACTCGACGATTTCACGGTCTACACCGACCAATACCGCACCATTGCCTATCCCAATGGCGACGTACCGCCGTTTTACGGCGTGTGTACAGACGTCATCATTCGCGCCTATCGCGTTTTGGGCGTCGATCTGCAGGCGCTCGTCCATCAATCGAAACTTGGATCGGGCGACACCAACATCGATCACCGGCGCGTGGGAACACTGCAAAAGTTTCTCGCGAGATATGGCGAAACGATTCCAATAAGCGAATTCGCTGAAGATTATTGGCCAGGCGATGTCATAAGCTATTACCGCCCCCAAAATGCCCATTCGCGGTCACATATTGCAATTGTCTCGGACGTTGTGGGTCCGTCCGGCAATTTCATGATTATTCACAATCGCGGCTGGGGTCCGCAACAGGAGGATGCCCTATTCGTCGACCAGATGACCGGGCATTATCGCTATTCTGCGGTGCGCCGGCCGAATACGCCTGCCGTTAAGCCTAAACTAGCGGCCTCGAGCGTCAAAGGCTCAGCTAAACGATCAGGCGCGGGTTCATCGGGCAGCAGCGGAGCGTCATTGAGCGCTATCAATTCACCCGCGTCCAGAGCGGTGGCCCGGTAAGTCTCATTTTTATGACAGCCGCGATCGTCATTTAGAAAACGATCTAATAAATTAATTCATTTTTTACTGTAAAGTGCTCAATTGGCTCTGAATTTGCTTGTCGTATTGGGCGAACGCATTCAGCGTACTGCTGTGGAAAACTCCTATGCCCGATCACGCCGTAGTCGTCGCATTTGCGTTGTAACGTCCTGTACGCGGGAGTGCTTGATTTCACGAAAATGGACATCGTTATGCTTTGGCCGGCTCAATTATTCAGCTTCGTAGGCATCATTCGAGCACGGTCGACGCCGGGCGTGAGCACGGCCGTTCGCTCGTTGGCTCTGGCAACCCCGCTGCCCGCTGCAACCCAATGGCTCAAAATTTCCAGCGTCG
This sequence comes from Hyphomicrobium sp., assembly GCA_031414095.1. Lineage (GTDB taxonomy): Bacteria > Pseudomonadota > Alphaproteobacteria > Rhizobiales > Hyphomicrobiaceae > JANNFX01. The sequence goes on from JANNUW010000431.1 coordinate 3,848, forward strand.
TGAATAACGGCGTAAACTCTGCGGACCTCATGGGCCGTCTCCAGCGTTCAAGCGGCGAACAGTTGGATGCGGCGAGCTATGCTCTCGACCTTTTAAAGTCTGAACTGGCCGGCGCTCTGACGCCGAAGGCGATCGCTTCGGCGAGGTATAACATTTCGTCAGGGTCGCCCCTGCGCCGGGAACAACGGCAGATGGCAGCGCTGGCTGCATAGCGCGTCCTGTTACCCGATTTCTCCAATATTGCGCCGCGCGTCCTGAAATGGCGCGGCCGGGAACAAAGTCTTTACTCTTGTCGTTCACAGTGGGGCATCGGCGACAAACTAATGTCTCAAAGGCCGCGTAGCTGGCCGAACTGCCGTGATGTAGCGTTTTCCATGTGAGTTTCAAAATGAAGTGTGTTCTGCTGTCACGGCAAGCGGTCTTCAGCGCCGCGCTCGCCGCAACGCTGGCCGGGTCCGGTTTCGCTAGAGCCCAATCGGCGCCCGCGAAATCCAATTCTTCTGCCGTGTCGGCTGTTTATCAGATCGCATTGAACGGCTTCAATGTGGGGAGCTTCCGCTACACATCGCAGGTGGGTGCTCAGTCGTACGATTTGACCAGCGACGTAAAGCTGTCGTTGCTCTTGGGCGCATTTACATGGAGCGGCGTCAGTCATACGGTGGGATCTGCTGCCGGGGACGCTAGTCTCAAGCCCGCTTCATTCGGATTTGAATATTCGAGCTCCCTCAAGAGCGGCTCTGTGCGCATGGGTTTTGCCAAGGGCGCCGTAAACAGTGTCTCGATCGAACCCCCGGCTGCGCCAGTACCCGATGTCGTGCCCTTGAAGCCCGAGCACCTCAGCAACGTGCTCGACCCGCTGAGCGCCATCCTTGCGCTGACGCAGGATAAGGGCTCTCAGCCGTGCGAGCGCAGGCTTGCAATATTCGACGGCAAACAGCGCTTCGATCTGCAGCTCATCTACCGTCGCGACGAAGCCATCGAGGGGACGTCGGAGACGGCCGCAGTTTGCCGTATCAAATATATCCCCATTGCTGGCTACCGGCAAACTGAGGAAATGACCAATCTGGCGCGCACGACCGGCATCGAAATTTCCTTCCGCAAGGTTGCCGGAGCCAAACTGTTTGTTCCCCAAAAGATCGTGCTTCCGACGATGGCAGGAACCGCTGAAATCACTGTTCAGCAGGTCGAAATCAAAGACGCAAGCAACGGGCAACTCGCGCTCATCAACGACTAGGCGTTGCGGCAGCTCGTCGTGTGACAGCAAGTCAACCCGGGCATCGTCTACCTTCTGGCGCATCAGCGCTGGAATTTTAACGATTGTAGCTTGATCTCAGCCGGTCGCGGTGCGATGCCAGGATCTCTGTTTCGAGGAGTCCCCGTGCATGGGAAGTGACTTGGCCAATCGCGCGCGCAATGTGACCGCAGTGCTTGGCCCGACGAATACCGGCAAGACCCATTTGGCAATCGAGCGTATGCTCGGGCATCAGTCTGGAATGATTGGTTTGCCCCTGCGCCTGCTGGCACGCGAGGTCTACGATAAGATCTCCGCCCGCGTCGGTGCTGACAAAGTCGCGCTCGTCACCGGCGAAGAAAAAATCAAGCCTGAACGCGCCCGCTACTGGGTGTCGACCGTCGAGGCTATGCCACGCGAGGTCGACGTGGATTTCGTCGCCATCGATGAAATTCAGCTCGCTGGAGATTTTGATCGCGGCCACGTGTTTACAGATCGGTTGCTGCACGCGCGCGGCCGTGAAGAGACGCTGCTGCTCGGCGCGCAGACGATGCGCGATGCCATCGACCAGCTCATTCCCGGCGCTAACTTCGTGTCGCGGCCGCGCTTGTCGAAACTCAGTTACGCGGGCGAGAAGAAAATTACCCGTTTGCCGACGCGCTCGGCCATCGTCGCGTTCTCGGCGGCCGAAGTCTATTCGATCGCCGAATTGATCCGCCGTCAGCGCGGTGGCACGGCCGTGGTGCTGGGCTCCCTATCGCCGCGGACGCGCAACGCTCAGGTTGCGCTGTATCAATCAGGTCAGGTCGATTTTTTAGTCGCGACCGATGCCATCGGCATGGGGCTCAATCTCGATCTCGACCACGTGGCGTTTTCGGGCACGCGCAAGTTTGACGGTGTCATGCACCGGAATTTGACGGCGGGCGAGATCGGTCAGATAGCTGGCCGCGCTGGCCGCTACATGAACGACGGCACCTTTGGCGTCACAGGAACGGCGGAGCCTTTCGAAGCCGACATGGTGGAACGGCTGGAAAATCACTCGTTCGACAGTGTCGGCCAGTTGCAGTGGCGCAATCGCAAACTTGACGTTGCGACCCTCGAACGGTTGCGCGAGAGCCTGCGCAGCATGCCCAGCGACGCACGTTTGTCGCGCGCCCGCATGGCCGATGATGTGCTCGCACTCGAGACCGTGGCCGGCGACAGTCACATCGCTGCTTATGCGACGACGCCCGCTGCCGTCGCCAAGCTGTGGGACGTGTGTCAAATTCCCGATTACCGGAAAATATCGGGTGCCAATCACGCGGAACTGGTGTCAGCGGTCTATAGTTACTTGATGGGGCCGGAAGGCCGCATTCCGGAGGATTGGTTCGCTGGTCAAGTTGCCTTTGCAGATCGCACGGATGGCGATATCGATACGCTGTCGACGCGCATCGCGCACATTCGCACGTGGACCTTTGTATCTAATCGGCCCGATTGGCTTCGAGATCCCGTGCATTGGCAAGAGCGCACGCGCGCCATAGAAGATAAGCTATCAGACGCGCTCCATGAACGATTAACCCAGAGATTTGTCGATGCCCGAACGAGTGCACTCATGAAAGGATTACGGGATAATGAGGAGTTGAGCGCAGAGATTGCGGACGACGGCTCAATCAAGGTCGAGAACCATGCGATTGGCCGTCTGAAGGGCTTCCGCTTTTGGCCCGATGGTGAAGCAGAAGGCGTTAACGGAAAAGCCGCACGGCATGCGGCGTCTCAAGTTGTGGCGCGGGAGCTTGGAATGCGCGCACGGCGCGTGGCGGCCGCCAAGGGCGACGCTTTCAAACTGACGCGGGCGGCAAAGGTTCTGTGGCGTGACGAAGAAATCGCCACGCTGGAAGCGGGTACCGATCCGCTGAAGCCGGGCGTCGTGCTCTTGATCGACGAGCATATGCCGGCGCAGGATCGGGAGAAAATCCAGAACCGTCTCGACGTTTGGATCTCGGAACTGATCGCAGACCGCCTGAAGCCGCTCGTCGAACTTGCCAAAGCCGCCGACGTTACCGGCCTTGCGCGCGGCATCGCCTTTCAGATGAGCGAAAGCCTTGGTGCGTTGAAGCGCGATAGCATCGCCAACGACATCAAGAGCCTTGACCAGGCAGCGCGCGCGACCCTACGCAAATACGGCGTGCGTTTTGGGGCTTTCAATATCTTTTTCCCGCAACTGTTGAAGCCGGCACCTGCCGAGCTGGCACTTACGCTGTGGGCGTTGAAACATGCGGCCAAGGCCGGGCTCGATAACCAAGCCCTCCCCGAGCCGCCGCGTCCAGGGCTGACATCGGCACCGACCGATCCGAAGATCCCGGAGGCGTTTTATCTCGCCTGCGGTTATCATGTCAGTGGGCCGCGCGCCGTTCGCCTCGACATCATCGAGCGTTTGGCCGACCAAATCAGGCCGTTGTTGTCTTGGCGCCAAATCGCCGCTAGCCCGGCCATGCCACCCAAAGGCTCGACTGGCGAGGGCGCCTTTATAGTCACGCCCGAAATGATGTCGATCCTCGGGTGTTCGCCCGATGAATTGGGCAATGTTTTACGCGCTCTGGGCTTCCGCTCGGAGCGGCGGGTGATCAAAACGGCGGCGCCCTCGCCGAGCCCCTCGATCGAAAGCGCCGCGCCCGTTTTGGCAGTCGTGGCGGACCAAGCAGATAGCGCTGATGCGCCGGTTATATCCGACGATCCGCCCGCCGGGAGCGTCGAGCCACCTGCAGAGCCAGTCGAGGCTATCGACGCAGGCGATGTTGACCCTTCGGCTAAGACGCACGAGGTCGCTGCGGGAATGCCGGCAGCGGAGGCCGCACCCGCAGACGAAAAATTTGAAGAAATCTGGCGGCCGCGACGCGGCCGGCAAGGTGACAGTCCCGACGATGGCCAGAACCGGGGCCGGCGCCCGAGGCGGGATCAGGGCGGAGCCCTGGGACAGCCACGTTCTGCCAATCGAAACGATCAGCGGTCGGGACCCCGACCCACAGCTAACTCCGACACGGCCGTGCAAACCGGCGCAGTCGCGTATGAAAGCACTGGCGGCATCGCACCAGAGTCTGGTGCGGCCAACCGGGACACGCCCCGTCCAGGCCGGGACGACCGGCGGCCCCATCACCGCGACGGCGGGCGCGGCGACCGCAATCGTGCGGCCAGAACGCCCGACAAAGCCGACGGCGAACGCGCGGCGGCGCCTGGCGACCAGAAGCCTTGGCAAAAACGGACCGGTGGCGGGCCATCGTATGGCAACCGGGAGCGCAGTGACGACCGGGGTCCGCGCCGGAACGGTGATCGGGACCGTGAACGGCGGACGGGCGGGCACGCCCCGCCGTCCGTTCAAACGGCCATGCCACCCAAAAAGTCGGCTGGTGCCGATCCAGATTCGCCCTTCGCGGCTCTCATGGCGTTGCGCGATGCGCTCGCCAAAAATCCAAAGGAAAAAAATTCGACATGACGGCTGGCCGTTTGGTCAAGCAAGCAGACGTGCAAAGTGCCGCCGCGCCCTCGCAACGGCTCGACCGCTGGCTGTGGTTCGCGCGCTCGGTCAAATCACGGACGCTGGCAGCGGCTTTGATCGACAGCGGCAAAATTCGGGTCAACGCCGTCAAGGTGGTGAAGCCTAGCTTCGGCGTGAAGATTGGCGACGTGGTGGTGTCGGCTGCGAATAAGGATGTCCGCATTTTGCAGGTTAAAGGCTTGGGCGCACGCCGCGGGCCCGCCAGCGAAGCTCAATTGCTGTATGAGGACTTGACCCCGGTACCCACTGCCACACCTCTTGGCGGCGCGGCTGATGCAACCCTTGAGGCCGCCAACAACGGCCGCCGGGATCAGGGCAGCGGCCGGCCGAGCAAACGCGACCGCCGCCAGCTGGAGCGCCTGCAAGGCCGCAACTAGCAATAATGCGCTGACTTTACGCAAGCCACGAGATTTTCCAGACATTGCAGCGCGACGGGGGCTTTTGCTATATCGTGCGTATTCGCGGTCCAGGCCAACCGTGTCGCAATCACAAATATAAGGGAACGGGCAGCCGCATGACTTACGTCGTCAACGACCTGTGCATCAAATGCAAGCACACCGACTGCGTTGAAGTCTGTCCTGTCGACTGCTTTTACGAAGGTGAAAACATGCTCGTCATTCATCCCGACGAGTGCATCGATTGCGGGGTGTGCGAGCCCGAATGCCCGGAAGATGCGATCAAGCCAGATACTGAGCCCGGCATCGAGCGTTGGCTCGAACTTAATCGAGACTTTGCCGATAAGTGGCCCAACATTACGGTAAAGAAGCCGTCGCCGCCCGATGCGGCCAAGTATAAGGACGAGCAGGGCAAGTTTGAGAAATATTTCTCAGCAGAACCCGGCGAGGGAGACTGAGCTGATACTCGGCTCCGCTGTTGTATTAAACAGCGTTAATTTCGACCAAACTCAGCTGATGTTTTAGCCAAGTCCGATGGAAACTCTCCAGCGGCAAATTACCGATTTTGTCAACACCTCTTCAACTTCCCTGAAAAATGTGTTAGGGTCTAGGTATGAAGAGTTGAGGAACTAACCCAGAACAGATCAGGCGTTTCGCTTGCAATGGTTTGTTCTTGGGTGTGTTTGTGCGTCTTTAGCGCCGCATTTTGTGTCCGCAGCGATGGATACGGGATGGATCAGTTCGGAGTAAATGCATCTCCCGCGCTGCTTTTTGAAGGCAAGCGTGCAGTCGGCGGAGAGTATGCCCGTAGCGAAGGCCGACGTGGTTTTCGCCGCGGATTTTGCGACCGCTCCGTGAGGAGCGGAGTTTCGAGTTACGCACAAGCCGCCGGGCATGTGCGTTAGATGGAAAGAGTGAGACTCGTCGATGGCAACTAAGACAAAAATGCAGGTAAAAAAGCAGCAGGCTGCTAAAGCCGCGCCGGCCAAAAAGGCCTCCGAGGCTGTACGCAAGGTTGCCGTCTCTGCGGCATCCGCTGTGGCTCCCAAAGCATCTGCAAAGGTTGTATCGAAATCGTCTCCTGCTAAGTCTGCGCCCGCCATTGCCACTAAGCCCATAGCCGCCAAGACACCTGCCCGCAAGCCGGTGACGACGAAGAGCGTCGCCGCTGTGGCCGCCGCGACACCAAAAGCCGGTGCCGCAAAGGTGGTTGCTGCACCCGTTGCTTCGGCTGCCGGGAAGCCTGCTGTTGCCGCCGTCAAGGCCAGCGCCGCGCCGGCTGCCCTCAGTGCGGCGTCTGTCGCCATGAAGCAGGCTGCCGCTAAAGTTCAGGCCGTTAGGGCAGCAATTGCCGCTTCGCCGGTGGTAACCCGTCCCGCAACATCGGGCCTTCAGGCGCGTACGGTTCCGGCCGCTCTCGCCAAGTCGGGCGCTGCGAAATTGTCGACGGCCGTGGGTTCGCCGGCTAGCCCAAAGGTTTTGGCTGAGCGCGCTGCCGCTGCGGCTGCCCAGCAGGCTCTCGCCGCGCAGAAGAAGAACGTCAACCAGCGCCATGGCTTCAAGACCAACGAATTCATCGTCTATCCCGCTCACGGAGTCGGCCGCATTGTCGGCATTGAAGAGCAGGAAATCGCCGGCATGTCGCTCGAGCTTTTCGTCATCAATTTCGAAAAGGAAAAGCTGACGTTACGCGTACCCACGGGCAAGCTCGACAGCGTCGGCATGCGCAAGCTCGCCGGCGACGAAATCGTGCGCCGCGCGATGGACACGCTCAAGGGCCGCGCCCGCGTCAAGCGCACCATGTGGAGCCGCCGTGCACAGGAGTATGTCGCCAAGATCAACTCGGGCGATTTGATCTCGATCGCGGAAGTCGTGCGCGACCTCTACCGGTCGGAAGCTCAGCCCGAGCAGTCGTATTCTGAACGCCAGCTGTATGAAGATGCTCTCGATCGCATGGCGCGCGAAATCGCCGCCGTCGACAAGCTCGATGATCGCGGTGCTGTTCAGCGCATCACCGACGTTCTGTCGAAGAGCGCGCGTGGCCGGCGTTTGGCTGAGGATGGCGTCGCTGCGGCCGCTGCTGCGGCTGTCGATACGGAAATCAAGGCAGCTTGATCGCTTACGAGCGATTTTGCATCTCTTAACGAAACGGCATCGGGCTCTGCGTCCGGTGCCGTTTTTTATTTGGCTGGCATGGGCTCGCGTTTTATCGCGCGCGCGGGCTCGCCGGCTGCCTGCATTGCAGCTGGCAGGATTTCCAGATCATGCAGATTGAATAGTTCAATTGACGGTCCGTAGCGTTTTTCGATCCAGCCGCGCACGCGTACGGCTCGGCCAGTGATAGCCGCGATCCCGGCGGTTTCTGCTGGTGCATTTTTGAGGAGGGCTTTGGAGACCACGGCTGTGAAGTCGATTTTCCAGTCGTCGCCAAAG
>JANNUW010000432.1:0-2817 GCA_031414095.1 Hyphomicrobium sp.
CGCTGTTCTTCCGTCGCCACGAGTTCCGTCCCGATAGCGGCGGCGACGGCGAGTTCCGCGGCGGGCCCGGCGGCGAGCTCGAGTTGACGATCGAGACAGCGGAGCCGGCGCTCGCCAACACGGCAGGCGAAGGCGTCAAGTACGGCGCGTGCGGGCTGCTCGGCGGCAGCGACGGCCGGCCACACAAGTATTGGCTGCAGTCGAGGGGCCGTCCCGACCGGCCGCTCAAGACCAAGGAGACGGGTATCGAGCTCAAGCCCGGCGACGTCATCCATGTGCATTCCGGCGGCGGCGGCGGCTGGGGAAACCCGGCCAAGCGAGCGCCCGCGTCGCGAGCACACGACATCGAGCGGGGCTTCGTCACCGGGGAGACGTCCTGATGTATCGCATCGGCATCGATGTCGGCGGGACGTTCACGGATCTGGTGGCTGTCAACGCCAAGGGGCAGGTCACGCTCGCCAAGGCGCCGTCGACCCCCTCCGACCAGTCGCTCGGCGTGATGGAAGGTCTCACCCGCCTTGCGCAGGCGCTCGGGCTCGAGCGCAGTCAGATGCTGCGCAGCACGGAGCGCATCGTGCACGGCACCACGGTTGCGACCAATGCGTTGCTCGAACGCAAAGGGGCCCGCGTTGGCCTGCTGACCACGGAGGGACATCGTGACATCATCGAGATGCGCGAGGGCCTGAAGGAGGAGCGCTACAATCTGCGCATGCCACCGCCGGTTCAGCTCGTGCCGCGCAATCGCCGCCTCGGCGTGCGTGAGCGCATGCGATCTGATGGGCGCGTCGACATCCCGCTCGAACGCGGCTCGCTCGATGCGGCCATCGCACATTTGCAGCGCGAGAACGTCGAGGCTGTTGCGATCTGCTATCTGCACAGCTGGCGCGACGGTCGCCACGAGCGCGCCACCGCCGATGCCGTGCGAGCCGCGCTGCCCGGCATCTATGTCTCGATGTCGTCATCGGTGCTTCCGCAAATCAAGGAGTACGATCGCGTCTGCACGACCGTCGTGAATGCCTATGTGGGCCCCGTGCTCGAGCGCTATCTCACACGGCTCACAAAGCGACTGAAGGAGGCGGGGCTCGAGGCTCCGGTGCTCATCATCCAATCTCACGGTGGCGTCGCGACGATTGCCGACGCGGTCGCGCTTGCGGCGGGCGCTGTGCTTTCCGGTCCGGCGGGCGGTGTCGCCGGCAGCCAGTATGCCGCGCGGCTCATGCAGCACGGCGACCTCATCCCCTTCGACATGGGCGGCACCTCGACCGATATCTCGCTGGTGGTCAACGGCGAGGCGGCCATCGCGTCCGACCGGTCGCTTGCAGGCCAGCGCGTCGCACTGCAGAGCCTGGACATCACCTCGATCGGGGCAGGCGGCGGCTCGATAGCGCGCGTCGACACGAGCGGCCTGCTCTTTGTCGGGCCGGAAAGTGCAGGCGCGATGCCAGGGCCTGCCTGCTATGGTCGCGGCGGCCGTGAGCCGACCGTCACCGATGCAAACCTCGTGCTTGGCTTCCTCGATCCCGCGAATTTTCTCGGTGGGCGCGAGAAACTGGACCTTGAGGCTGCGGAGGCGGCCGTGGATCGCGCCGCCGGGCCACTCGGCATCAGTCGAACGGCTGCTGCGGAGGGCATCTATCGTGTGATCAACACGCGCATGGCCGAAGGCATTAGGCTCGGAACCGTGCGTCGCGGAGTCGACCCGCGCCGGTTCGCGATCCTGTCGTTCGGGGGCGCTGCTGGCCTGCACGTATGCGACGTAGCCAGCCAGCTCGACATCGAGCGAGTGATCGTGCCGCGGCTCGCGGCGGGGCTTTCTGCTTGGGGCATGCTCACCACCGATCTGCGCTACGAGCTCGGGCGCACGCACGTCGGCGACGCGAGCCGGCTCGATCCTGAAGCATTGCGACGCCTCTATCGCGATATGGAGGCAGACGGCAGAAGGCAGCTCACCGAGGCCTCCTTCACCGGACCCGCTCGCGTCCATCGCGTGGCCGACATGCGATACGGCGAGCAGATCTTCGAGGTCTCGGTGCCGATCGACGGGATTGATATTGCGGCGCCGGATCTGCGGGAGCGCATGGCGGCAGCGTTCCACGACAGACACGAGGAACTCTATACTTATGCATTGCGCGACCAGGAGGCGGTTCTCGTGAATGCGCGAGTGGCTGTCGTCGGGGCGCTGCCGACTTTGCCGCACGAGCCCGATCTGCCGCAACGGGCCGCGGCGGTGCATCACAGCACGCGCCGCATCCAGCTTGGGAGCTCGCACGAGGCCCCCGTCCTCGATTTCGACGCGCTCGCATCGGGCCAGATCATCGACGGTCCGGCCATTGTCGAATCCGCGACCACCACGATTCTGCTGCGCCCAGGCGACCGAGCAAAAACAACGAGCTTCGGCTGGCTCGATATAAGGATCGCCCACCGGTGAGGCGAGCGCAGACGGGCGGGGCTGTGGCATCCGAAGTGTCTTGCAGCTGACTAGCTAGGTAAGAAGAAGACGGAACGTCCTCTTCGAAGGGCGACACTCTGCCTGCCATGGCCGCCACCCGGGTTATGTCGCCGGATGCCTTTCATCACGGCAAAGACCGTCTACAAGACCGGGTAGAATTTTTGCTACAGATCGAGCGCATCAGGCGGGCATACCCACCGCGCAATTGCACTTGGCGCGGGCTGGCGAATGGGTCGGGCTGGGCGCTTCAGGTGCGCACCTGCGAAGAGCTGCAGCGGCGCCTTCGCGGCGTTGCACCGTAGAATGCTGCCGCGGGCCGAACTGCTCGGGCTTCCATTCCCCCCAAGGCGGCTAAAAGATTGCGAGTG
>JANNUW010000433.1:0-9510 GCA_031414095.1 Hyphomicrobium sp.
TGGCCTGCTGCCGGTTCCACGGACGCCAAGTTAAGGTGTTTTGATGGAACTGGAGGTTTCAGATGGAAAGAAAGAAGTATTCGCGCGAGTTCAAGCTTGAGGCGGTGAACCTGGTGAGGGAACGTGGCGTTGCGATTGTGCAGGCGGCGCGCGATCTTGATCTCAGCCACAACATGCTGCGGCGCTGGCTGAAGGAGCTGGACGCTGATCCCAAGCATGCCTTTCCCGGTCTCGGTCAGATGAAGCCCGAGCAGCTTGAGATTGATCGGCTGCGCAAGGAAGTGACCCGGTTGAAGGCCGAACGTGACATCCTAAAAAAGGCCGCAGCCTACTTCGCGAGGGATGCGATATGAGGTTTGCATTCGTCGCGAAGCACAAGGCAATCTGGCCTGTGGCATGGCTTTGCAAGGCGCTGGATGTTTCGACGTCAGGCTTTCATGACTGGCTCAATCGCAAGCCGGCCAAGAGGACTCTGGAGAATGAAGCGGTGCTGGATCGCGTCCGCCGGAGCTTCCTTGAGAGTGACCGGACCTATGGTGCAAGACGTGTCTGGAAGGATGTGCTGGCTGAGGGCATGTCCTGTGGTCTTCATCGCATTGAACGGCTGATGCACAAAAACGCCCTGAAAGCCCGCCCCAGACGGCGCAAGCTGCCTTCTGATACGGGCCTGCGGGTGATCCATGCCATTGCGCCAAACATTCTGGACCGGCAGTTCCATGCTGTGGCTCCGAACCGCAAGTGGATTGCTGACTTCACCTATGTCTGGACCGCCGAGGGCTGGCTTTATGTGGCAGCCGTCATTGATCTGTTCTCACGCCGTGTTGTCGGTTGGTCGATGAGTGCCACGATGACAGCCCAGTTGGTGACAGATGCGCTTCTGATGGCCATCTGGCGGCGCGGCAAACCCGATGCACTTCTTCATCACTCCGACCAGGGCAGTCAGTATACGTCCGAGCAGTTCAGACAGCTGATGGCCGACAATGGTGTGACCTGTTCGATGAGCCGCTCTGGCAATGTCTGGGACAATGCCGCCATGGAGAGCTTCTTCTCCACGCTCAAAACCGAGCGTACAGACCGCAAGGTCTATCGTTCACGCAATCATGCCCGCGCCGATGTCTTCGACTTCATCGAACGCTTCTACAATGCAAAGCGCAGGCATTCGACAATCGGATATTTAAGCCCTATTGAATTTGAAAGGAGAGCGGAAGTTTCTTAAGCAACCGTCCGTGGAACCGGCAGCAGGCCAATGTTCAGATAATGATCGAGGAGCTTGGGCGAGACGCCCTAATGAAGGACGCCCTCAAAACCACGCCCTGTTTCTTTTGCAAAGGCAAAGGGGACTTGCTGATTTTGCACATGGGGACATAAACTGTTCTCAGAGTTCCCGGTATCGCGCTTTTCTCGCCATGATGGCTGCCAGGTTAGAACTTCCCGCACCTGCCATTCAAGCGCTCAAAACCCAAGTCGAGCAATAGTTGGTGATCAAGGCCCATTAGCAACAGATGGTCATCTATGCGAGATAACTGCTTGCGCCGGAAGGCGCGCTCGCGGAGGCGGCTAAAGCCCTTGAAGGCAACCCAAAGAACCGAGAGGGACGATGTTTCGGCACGGCGGGAAACGGCGATGCTAGTCATGATCTTGTCTCCTCAGTTCGTGTTTGCGTTTCGATGATTCAATTAATAAGTCATTCATCATGAAACAACCCTGAACTGGCTGTTCAGATTCCGTTCATCAACTTTTGAGAAGGTGGGATTTAGCCGTGAGGAACTATTTCTTTGCTGTCGCGTTCTAAAACTAGTTTTCGATTCAATTGCTTACTGCAAGCATGTAGGGAGGTCCGTAATGACTTGGTATGTGAAGGCAAAGGCCCCAGACAGAGAGGTTGTTCAAATCCTATGTGACGAGCCAAACCAAGTTATTAGTAACATGAGCGAACAACGGAAAACGGCGCGCCAAGTTTGGATCGAGGACGAGAATGGCAAACAAATGGACGAAATCTTCTTTACCGAGATGCAAGGCAGGCGCGGCCAATGCCAAGCCCCCAAAGGCGAAAAACTCCCTGCATTATTTTTAAACTAATGCACTACCTCATGACGGGGTAACTTGACTCAGTCAGGAATTTGTTCGGTTTTCGTCCCATGACTGATTTGAACCGAAAACCGCCTGTTTGCGAAATTGACCCTGGTCGCTTCACCGGCAAGACTTTCACCAGGCGCAAGTGCTTTCCCGATTCAACGGACGACTACAGCATTGTCATCGACGGGTTGACCTCGGGTACGCGCTCCAGCGCGGGCCCGGATGGTCAATAGGGGTGCAGCCCTTGGCACCGGCCTCGATCAATTCGGACAATGCCCATGCATCACGGCCTTGAATAGTGAAGGGGAGTCCATCGGGAAGAACGCGGGCGGTTATCTTAAGTTTAGCCATTTTGCACCTCCACAGCAAAAACGCGAAGGTTGCGGTCAACTGACCATGAAGTGACCCTCGGCGATGGGGTGGGGTGATGCCGGTTTGCCCACTGGAAAAGCGGGAAAGATGATGGTAGAACGTGCATGTTGTAATGCTCCAAAATTGCTAGGAAAGTTTCAACGAAGCCCAGCGCGCCAACGCTGGGCATTTTCTTTTCAAGTACCATGTTGTAATGCCGCTTCTGGAAGCGCCTCGATGAACTGGCGAAGTGCTGCCGTCTCAATGAGAGTGCGCCGTCCTGATTTTCTGGTCTTGAGCTTGCCAGCTGAGATGGCGGCATAAAGCGATGTACGGCCAAGGCCGACAATTTTTACGGCGTCGGCAATGCTGACTGCATAGGGGGTTAGTTCTGTCATTTTTCACCTTTAATGTTTGCCGGTACGCGCCCGGTTAAAGGTGAATTTGGAAGAGAGGATTGCACATGAAAATAGAAAACAATTTTCGTGCATCAACTATTTTGCACAACAATTTGAATTGGATTTCTCGTGCTTAAGCTAAACCTTTTTCTCTGTCGGTTCTGGCAATCCCGATAGTCCTTTGGAAGCGTTTGAGCTGGGATTCTCAAGGGAAGGTTTCAATAACCCATGTTTGATAACTGCCCCTCCCAATCTCATTAATCCACCAATATTGCTTGCACCAAAGACACCAAATGAAGGCTGAGTCTGGAGTGCCTCGACAAGCTTTTTCCTTGTTTCGAGTTTTGGTTTTCCGATGTCGTAGTAATTTTCAACCGTTCTAACGTGTTTATCCTTCCATCGAGCGTTGGCCTTTTCACTTTCCAGAAATTTCGAACATGCCCATTTTTTGGTCTTGGTCGGGGCAGTTGCCCAAATTGTATCAATTTCCCGAGCTAGCTTTATCAAGCTCTCCAAATCGTTCAAAGCAGGTGCACCGCGTTTCGGTTTCTTGTCAGTTACTACGAAGCCCGGCACCCAATCTAGCGCCAGCTTCAAAGCTAGTTGCAAGTGACCCCCCGGTGAATCGCCGTCAATTTCATAGTGTTCAAACAACATTGAAAATTTGCGGAAACACTCTTCCTTCGTCCATTCCTCGTCTGATGGGCTATTAAGGAGACCTCGGTATGGCATGTAGCGCCTGGAGTCATTTTTCGCGATGGGGTCTAACAAATCCTTTTGGTAAGCCAATTTTTTACCGTTAGCTTTGAGTGTTATTTGTGCCATCGCGTTCACCATCGCTTTGCACCGTGAAGGGTGCGCTGGGCGGTGGAAGGTGCGCTCCATTTTCGGCCCGTCGGCCTAGCCCAGCGCGTCTAGTTGTTCTATCTCAATCTGCAACGCCACGAAGCCGGTCTTCGTAGCCGAGCATCTGCCGCAACAGGTCGCGGGTTTCCGGTGACAGTCTCAAGATGGCATTTCCTAAAGGGTGTTGCGCCATTGTGTTGATTTCCGCTTGGCGCGAGGCTTCCGCCTTGCGCAATATATCGGCTAACCAAATTGCATCCTTCTCGCTTCGGACCAAGTGATAGCCTTCGTTGCCATTGGGTTCCCGAATGATGACTGCCCATTGCCTCCGCTTTCGGCCTTCAGGAATGAAACGGTCAATCAAGAATGTCTTTGAGCTCGGACGCGATGGCGAGAAGCTAACAACGTTGTTCATTTGCCCGTAGCCTTTTTGAGGTGAACGATTTTCGCTCCCGGCTTGCCCGCCATTGCGGCGGCAATGTTGCCAGATATACGAGAAGCGGCAGCTTTCACGGGGTCATCTGCCAAATGAGCATATCGGGCGGTGGTTTTTATATCCGAGTGGCCAAGCAATTTGCCTATGATGGGTAATGCGTCACCACCGGCAAGGCCAACGCTTGCGAAGCTGTGACGAAGGTCATGGATGCGCACATCTCTGAGCTTCGCAGCCAGACGCACCTTGCGCCAGATTTTCTCGGTTCCCTGAAAGGCATTTGCACCGGCTTCTGCCGGAAAGACGAGCGGCGAACCTTCAACAGGGGTAAGTTCGGAGAGTATGGCAAGCGCAGGAGGTCCGAGCGGAATGACTTTGGCACCAGTCTTAGAATCGGAAAGACGAAGGCACGAACGCTCAAGGTCAACTTCGCTCCATTTCAATCTAGCGATTTCGCCCTTGCGCGCGCCGGTGAAGGTCAAGAGGCGTATGATGGCGAGTGCTGAACGGTTCGCACCGTCGGCCTCGAACTCCCGCAACACTTCGCCCAGGGTGGCGAGTTCCTTTGCGGAAAGGAAACGCTCACCCTTATTGTCGGCATACCGCTTCACGCCACGCACTGGATTATCGGCGCGCAGTTTCCGGCGCACTGCGAATGAAAAAATGCCCCCCAGAAGGCCCACAGTTCGTGTTGCTGTGCCCTTGCCACCCTCCACAATGGCACGGCCCCATTTCTTGGTCTTGACGTCGGCCCTGGTTTTGCCCTTCGCCACATCGCGCATGAAGCGCTCGATGTCTGTGCTCGAAATCTCAGTGATTAGGCGCTTGCCCAGGAGCGGCTTGATGTGGCGTTCAATGCGGCCCCTGTCGGTGGCGAGGGTAGAAGCCTTTTTGGTTTCGGTGCCTTCTTCAAGATAGAGAGCGCAAAGCGCTGAGACCGTCATCTCCCGGCGCTTTGCCGCAAGTTCATCCTGAGGGTCTTTGCCGTGTGCCACATCGGCCAGGATGCGATTAGCGACCTTTCTGGCGGCATCGGCGGTGAGTACCGTGCCGGATGCCCCATTTACTTTCATCTGGCGTCTAGGCGCGCTCCTACCGCCACCATTGGTGCGATACCTCACGATGAAGGACTTGTGGCCCGATGGCTCTACCCGAAGTCCAAACCCTTTCTTCTCAGTATCCCAGACAACATAACGTTGGGGTTCGGCCTTGGAGGCGCTCACCACCCGGTCAGTCAATTTTGCCTTGCGTTCTTTGTCGGCCATCGCAGCACCTTTTGCTTCGGTCACCACCGGGTCACCACCGATGATTAGGACGTTAGGGGACGTCTGCGAATATAGATAAACGCTATCTTATTGATTTTCAAGGCTCTGCTGATTGAGCTTGACCAGTGATGGACGCCAGCGTACAAGGACTATTGCCCTCCGAAGGCAGAGGCCAGGGGTTCGAATCCCTTCGGGTGCGCCAACAACTATATGAATTTGAAGTATTTTTTATTTTACCCAGTATTTGAGCTTGTTCAACGGGCCTTTGGTCGCCACAACGCATCCAAATTGCAATAGTTAAGGCCCAACCATGCCAAGCAGCACCTCCAAAGAAACAGACGTTCGTGAGGAAATTGCCAGTCCGGTTCCTGAATTGCGGGGTTACGAACGGGGAGTCGTGAAAATATTTGGGGAAAGGAACACGGGCACAAATGCTTTGTCACAATTCATTGCACAAAACTCAGAAAGCCCTTTGTTTCCTGGTATGTTTCATCACCTACCAAAAGCAGACCCCTCTATTCTGAAACAGAAAGGCCGTGTTGAGACAGAACACCTAATCGATCTTGCCTTTTCTCATCAGCCGGCTCCGTTTCAGTGGAAGCATTGCGCCACAAATTTCACAGATGAAGATCTTGCGCAATTCAACAATTGCACCACCCTTGTCTTGCTGCGGAATCCTATTTCCTGGTGCCTTGCCCTGTGGAAAAATCCCTACAATAACCTTATTGAGGTGCCGCAAAGTTTTGACGAGTTTGTCAATGTGAAATGGAAAACTGTCGGAAGGGAAAGGCTGGATTCGAAAGTGATGAGTCCTCCTGATCTAATCAATTTAAAGATGTCGTACTATAAAGAATTCGTTTCCGGCGGGCAAAAAAATGGTCTCTCGATGAAGGTATTGCGTTTAGAGAACTTGGTGTGTTCGCCATTGTCAGTTTGGATGGACATAAAAGCCAATTTATCTAATCCGAAAGAGAATCCTGCTTTGGTTGAATCCATCACCAGAGATCCATCAAAAAACTTGCAATTTTACCAAGAATATTACGGCGAAGAGAAATGGAAATCGGAAATTTCCGAAAATGCATATAATGTGCTGGAGAAGCATATCGACTGGGACCTGTATCGGGATTTGCTCAAACTGCATTGACTGGACAGATTTAACGAATACTCATGCATTTATG
The DNA here is from genome assembly GCA_031414095.1 of Hyphomicrobium sp. Lineage (GTDB taxonomy): Bacteria > Pseudomonadota > Alphaproteobacteria > Rhizobiales > Hyphomicrobiaceae > JANNFX01. The sequence goes on from JANNUW010000433.1 coordinate 6,548, forward strand.
AGTGACGCAATTGGGCCTGCTGCCGGTACAGTGGACACCATCCAAAATTAATCCGGCCTTTCTTTCATACTCATCTGGGCTGAGATTCCCAGTGGCAAAAGAATAAGATTGTTTAGACTGCTTTCACACTTATCAATAAACCAATGATTATTTGTGCTGCCATCAAATCTGCGCAATAATGAGCGTGATGAAGAAAGAGTGCCAGCCCAAAAACCAAGGGGAGCAACACGTATGCGCAAGATAAGCTTATGCCTTCTTACCTTCCTTTTCATCGTTGCCGTGGGCGTGCCAAATTATGATGCGGTGGCGGCGGGCAGTTGCCCAAGCAGCAAGAACGGCAAATGTCCCGTCCAAAAAAAGAAGATTACCCATAAACGCAGCGATTTCACGGCCGCGCAGCGCGAAAAAATGATGGAAGAGGCCCGGAAGATTTGCAAGAAGAGATTTGGTGCGCCGTCAAGGGTTTATAAAATCGATTACGTCAAGTGGCGGGTGATCTGCACTGAGCCGGGCTATGGCTAAGCGGGCCTCCGCACGCGATTTGAAATGATGTGAATCGAGACATTGCATTTCCGGTGAAGGGGCGAGTTGACATAAACTCCCGCACGGCTGAAAACCGGCATCCGCGCTTGGAGTTCCCCCATGAAAACCCGTCCCCTTGGCCGCACCGGAATTGATATTGCCCCGCTCGTTCTGGGTGGCAATGTGTTTGGCTGGACGGCCGATGAAGCCACATCCTTCGCCATTCTCGACCGTTTCGCCGAGGCTGGCCTCAATGCCATCGACACCGCCGACGTGTATTCTTCGTGGGCTCCCGGCAACCAAGGCGGTGAATCCGAAACGATCATCGGCAAATGGATGAAATCCCGCGGCAACCGCAATCGCATGGTGATCATCACCAAGGTGGGCTCCGAGATGGGCCCAGGCAAGAAGGGCCTTGGCGCGAAATATATCGAGCAGGCCGTTGACGCGTCCCTGCGCCGGCTCGGCATCGACGCGATCGATCTCTACCTCTCCCATTGGCCTGATCCGGCCACAAGCTATGAAGAGACCCTTGGCGCCTTTCAGCAACTGCGGAAAAAGGGCAAGGTGCGCGCCGTCGGCGCCTCCAACCTCGACGCGGGCCAGATGCGCACCGCACTTGACGTGGCCCGCACCCATAACCTGCCGCGCTATGATGTTTTGCAGCCTGAATACAATCTCCATGACCGATCGGGCTTTGAAGGCGCGTTGCGCGATCTCTGCATGGCGGAAGGCATCGGCGTCATCACCTATTTCGCCCTGGCCAAAGGCTTCCTGACCGGAAAATACCGCACGAAGGCCGATCTCGGCCAAAGCCCGCGCGGCGAGGATATTGGCGATTACCTGACGCCGCGCGGCCTGCGCATTCTTGATGTGCTCGACGACGTCGCACGTCGCAATAACGCCAAACCCGCTGAAGTGGCTCTTGCCTGGGTCATGGCCCAGCCCGGCATCACGGCGCCGATCGCGTCGGCCACGTCGGTCGATCAGGTGCAATCCCTTGTCCGCGCCGCAAGCCTTGATTTGCCTGCCGCCGATCTCGCCCTGCTTGACCAGACCGGCGCTTGAGCCCGTCACCGCTTGATGCAGTTGTCAGCAGGAGGCGCTGACTGGCACATTGCGTTGGTGATGTCGCGTGCAATGAATGGCGGTCCGGTCACCAGCTTTAACGCCGTCAGCTCGTTGAAGCTCAGGTTTTTAAGACCCCCAGCAGGCACCTTGTCCATTGTCGCAAGAAGGTCGCGGCTGATGCCCATCTCGTCAAGATACGCGCCAAGATCTTTCTGAAGATCATCTCCCGGAATTCCGGCGGTTGAGATTTTTGAAACCTTGCCCTTTTCTGATGGCCGTGCGGGAGCGAGTTTTTGAACCCCGATGGTGGACCACAACTCCATCTGCCGCTTTTGCCCCGCCGCAAGGATGAGCCCGCAGGCGGAATTGCAGTAGTCCTTGTTGCTGGCGAGCGCGCCGCGATAGCGGCCCCGCGCGTCCCGTTCCGAACGGCACTGAATCATGGCAATCGGGCAGCCGGCAAAAAGGGTTGCCGTGACGGTCACATCAAGCTTCCGGCCCCGGATCAGGCGGCCCATGGCCATGGCCGCAAGAACATCGCCGCCATCGGACCGTATGACAATGGGCAGTCGCCGCTTATCGGCCGTCGCCAAAGCCTTCTTGAAAAGTGCTGGCGTCGCGGCGGTGATTTTTCCATCGGCGAAAATCCATTCGGGGCAGAGCGGCTCGCATCCGGCAAGGCTGCTGCGGACGATGGAAAATGTCATGTCGGGTCCGTAGGTGGGCCGGCCCGGCGGAGATTCCTTTGGCGGCACAGGTATCTGGGCCGTCGCCACCACAAAATTCTTTTCCTCCTTGCAGTTGTCCGCAGGCGGCGTGGTTTTGCAAAAGGCGTGGGCAACCAGCTCCGCCGCGTTTCCGGACGCCGTCACCAGATTGGTGGATTTCATTTCCTCCGTGGTGAGGGTGTGGATGGCCGAAGGCGGCGCCAGATGCAGGAGATCAAGCATGGCGAGGCTCACGCCCATGGTGTTCAGGTAGGCCCTCAGTTTTTTGTCAAACGGCTTGCTCAGTTTCGTCGTCGTCTTGCCGATGATGTTTTTCCGGCTTACCACCTTGCGGCTGAGCACCTTTTTCTTGCCGTTCACAATTCGGTAGGTTTCATTGTAGCGGATGCGCTGGGTAATGGGCTGCGTGGTGATCTCATGCACGCCCAAAATTGCCCCGGCCCCGAGGATGCGTTTTTGCCCGGCGGCGAAAACGAAGGGGCAGGCGGAAAAGCAATAGCCCCGGCTGGTCATGACGAGCCCGGCGTAAACGCCCTTCTGCGCCTTCGGCAGCTTGCAGGTTTTGACCGTTGGGTTGCAGCCGGTAAAAAGCGTCCAGCCCACCAGCACATCAAGCTTGCGTTCGCGGATCATCTGGCCGAT
>JANNUW010000434.1:0-2497 GCA_031414095.1 Hyphomicrobium sp.
ACGCCCGGCGTCGAGTGGCGCACCTTGGCGATGGTGGCGTCGACCTTGTGGCCGGGCAATTGTCCGCCTTCGCCGGGCTTGGCGCCCTGGGCCATCTTGATCTGCATCATGTCGGAGTTCACGAGATACTCGGTCGTCACGCCAAAGCGGCCGGAGGCCACCTGCTTGATGGCCGAGCGCATGCTGTCGCCGTTGGGCAGCGGCGTGTAACGATCCGATTCTTCGCCGCCTTCGCCCGTGTTCGACTTGCCGCCGATGCGGTTCATGGCAATGGCGAGCGTGGTGTGGGCTTCGCGCGAGATTGAGCCGTAGCTCATGGCGCCCGTCGAAAAGCGTTTAACCAAGCTAACTGCAGACTCCACTTCGTCGAGAGGTACCGGTTTGCGGCCCATCTCTTCGGCCGAGCGAATACGGAACAGGCCGCGCATGGTCAGCAACTGTTCGGCCTGCTCGTTGATGCTACGCGAAAAGTCGCGGAACTTCTGCGGCACCTTGCCAGCCATCGCATCCTTGTTGTCGGTGGCGCGCACGGCGTGCTGGAGATCGGCTACCGTGCCTGGACGCCAGACGTGAGCTTCGCCGCGAACGCGGAACGCGTAATCGCCGCCGACCTCGAGGGCGTTTTCTAAGACAGGTGCATCGCCAAAGGCACTGGCGTGACGCTCGACGCTTTCGCGCGCAATCTCACGCAAGCCCACGCCTTCGATCTGCGTGTGCGTGCCGGTGAAATAGCGGCTGACAAAGGCTTGCCGCAAACCGATGGCGTCGAAAATCTGCGCGCCACAGTAGGACTGATAGGTTGAGATGCCCATCTTGGCCATGACCTTCATCAGGGCCTTGCCGACAGCCTTGGTGTACTTCTTCTTGACGTCGTCTGCGCTCAGTCCGGGCCCCAGATCGGGCAGCATATTGGCCAGCGTGTCGAACGCCAGATACGGATTAATGGCCTCGGCACCAAAGCCCGCCAGCGTGCAGAACTGATGGATTTCGTTGGCTTCACCAGTCTCGACAACCAGACCGACCGACGTGCGCAGGCCTTGCTTGATCAGGTGATGATGGACGGCCGAGGTGGCGAGCAGCGATGGGATCGGGATGCGATCTGGCCCGCACGCACGGTCTGACAGGATGATGATGTTGGTGTCGTTGGACCGCACAGCCTCCTCGGCCTCAGCGCAAACAACATCGAGCGCCGGGCCCATGCCAGCTTCGCCATGATTGACGGGATAGGTAATATCGAGCGTGATCGAGGCGAAGTGGTTGTCCTTCACCGCTCCAATGGCGCGTATGCGCTCCAGGTCTTCGTTTGTCAAAATGGGTTGCGATACTTCGAGGCGCTTGACCTTCGAGGTGCCCTCAAGATCGAGAATGTTGGGACGCGGACCGATGAACGAGACGAGGCTCATGACCAGTTCTTCGCGGATACTATCGATGGGCGGGTTCGTTACCTGCGCGAAGTTCTGCTTGAAGTAGGTGTGCAACAGCTTCGACTTCGAAGACAGCGCCGAAATCGGCGTGTCGTTGCCCATCGAGCCAATAGCTTCCTCGCCCTTGGAGCCCATCGGCGTCATCAGGAACTTGAGGCTTTCCTGGGTGTAGCCGAACGCCTGCTGCAAATCGAGCAAACTGACATTGGTTTTGCGGCTGCCCTGCTTGGGCGGCAGCGGCAAGTCCGACACCATGATCTGCGTGCGCTTGACCCACGTCTCATAGGGGTGGCTGGCCGCGATCTCGTTTTTCAGTTCATCGTCAGAGACGATGCAGCCCTTTTCGAGATCGATGAGCAGCATCTTGCCCGGCTGCAGCCGCCACTTCTTGACGATCTTGTCTTCACCAACCGGCAGCACGCCACTCTCAGACGACATGATGACCACATCATCTTTGGTGACGAGATAGCGGGCAGGGCGCAAACCATTGCGGTCGAGCGTGGCGCCGATCTGGCGGCCATCGGTGAACGCCATCGCGGCGGGGCCGTCCCACGGCTCCATCAGGCAGGCGTGATATTCGTAGAATGCGCGGCGCCTGGGATCCATGCCCGGATTGCCGGCCCAGGCTTCGGGGATCAGCATCATGGCGGCGTGGGCCAGCGAGTAGCCGCCCATGGTCAGGAATTCGAGCGCGTTGTCGAAGCACGCGGTATCGGATTGACCTTCGTAGGAGATTGGCCACAGCTTGTTGATGTCGGCCCCAAACAGCGGCGACGACACCGAGGCTTGCCGCGCCGCCATCCAGTTGACGTTGCCGCGCAGCGTGTTGATCTCGCCATTGTGCGCCACCATGCGATAGGGGTGGGCCAGCTTCCACGACGGGAATGTGTTGGTTGAAAAGCGCTGATGCACCAGCGCCATCGCCGACGTTAATCGCGGATCGGACAGATCCGTGTAGTAGGCCTTGACCTGATACGACAAGAACATGCCCTTGTAGACGATGGTGCGCGTCGACAGGCTGACGGTGTAGTGGCCAATGTCGCGGCCCTTGTAGGCGTCTTGAATGGCATTGG
>JANNUW010000435.1:0-1293 GCA_031414095.1 Hyphomicrobium sp.
TTTCACCATCACCACTGTCCCATCCGGTTCAGTGGTCGGAAACGCTATTGAGTTCTCATAGAATGCGAAAAAAGGATTCGCCTGTTCTCCCACTCTGATCGATTGGCCGACGGTCAACGCCGTCTTGTATTCTTTCTCAGCGGTGGTGACATGATACAATCTTAGCTCGGTGATAGATTTGCCCAATTGCCCCCACTAAGTCCAAAAGTTGGCGATCCCGGCAGGACTTGAACCTGCGACCCTCGGTTTAGGAAACCGATGCTCTATCCACTGAGCTACGGGACCGACGGGCCTGTTTAGCTGATTGCACGGCGAACAGAAAGGGTCGAACGGCTCAGCGTTTACGGTTCCTTGGACGCGCCGTGGAAACAGGTGGCACGGTCGCGGTCGTGAGCACCTGCGCTGCGAGCCAGCCCTGCAAGATCACGGCGGCCCGAACGGGGGCGGTCTCCGGGTCGTCGAACACGGCCAGCAATTCACACAGCTTGCCGAACGGCACGCCCTTGGATGCCTCGTTCCACATCATGGCCTCTTCGGGCGGCAGCGCGCGCACCATGGGCGTCGTGTCGTGCCGCCAGACGAGACAGGGCTGCGCGACGTCGAGGTGCTCCACCTCGGGCGGCGTCTCGTCCGCGCGCATGGCCGACCAGATCGCCAGCGCATTGGTTTCAAACTTGAGCAGCCGCACCGATGGATGTGGCGTAAAGACGAGCCGTTCCCAGTCGCCGGGATCGATCGCCTGCAGATCGCTCAAGCTGACGCATGGCGCATCGGCCGCGTCAAAGGCGGTGCTCAACGTGCGTTCGAGACGCGCCAGTTCCGAAAGCTGCGGGTTGAACGAATACGGCTCGGCCGCTTTTAGAAAATCCGGCAGCGGTTCGCCAAACCAGCGCGCGTTTTGGCTGTGCGAGGGATGCGCCGCGATAAACGCACGCGCCAGCGTGTCGAAGTATTCGTCTCCGGCATAGGTTTTCAGATACTCATGATCGTTAGCCAGAATCTCGACCAAACGGCCTGCATAGGCGTGCCGATAGACTCCAAACAGCACTTCGCGCGTGGTGCGCGAGTTGGGCGGGATGAGGGCCAGGACCTGCTCTTCGCCCGCGAGCACCGCTTGCTGGAAAGCGGCCTGAAACTCGGCCAGCGACGGCGCTGATCGCCGGCGCGCCGCAACTTCCGGTGATCGCCTGGCACGGGGCTTTATCACAGTGCTCGCCGCCACTAAGCGTGCCGCCGTTTGGTGATCAATTGCGGACCGACCAGTTCGATGGCCATGGCCTTGGCTTTGTTCAA
>JANNUW010000436.1:0-1245 GCA_031414095.1 Hyphomicrobium sp.
AATGCACCCGGGGTCCTGCGACAATCCTAAGGATAACGGGGTCGGTCCCAGCTATCTCCATTCACAGCGGTCCTGCCGGGTGCATTGATCTTCAACCGAACAGTTCGACTGCTTTTGCCAAGCCTCTAGTTGTCGAGCAACACGGGCCTCATTGATATGCTTTAAACATGCGTCTTTCACGATTGGGCCATTGAAAGCCCAAAATGGCGGACGGTCTCATTGAGAAGTATTTAATGCGTGCCAGCGATCGATAGCCTCAACGAGCATTCCTGATGTGATTTTGGTCGCTGTTCCGCACTTCTGCAATCCCTCAACATAGGCGCGTGACGTATCATCATCCGACGGATGGAAAGATGATTGATGATCCCAGAGTGCAATGATGTACGCGCTTGATGGCGCTCCAAGAGCGTGCCAATCGCCGTAATTGTTTACAAAACCAGCAAGCGTTGCATGGAGGCTTGCAAGAACAATGATGGCAGTCAGCAATAATATTGGCATCCCTGCCTCCAAAAAATCGCTCCCGCCTCACTTCATCGTCGGGATCACAAATTCCGCGCCATCTTTCACGCCTGATGGCCAGCGGCTCGTGACTGTCTTGGTCTTGGTGTAGAAGCGCATGGCGTCGGGGCCGTGCTGGTTGAGGTCGCCGAAGCCCGAGCGCTTCCAGCCGCCGAACGTATAATAGGCCAGCGGCACCGGGATCGGCACATTGATGCCGACCATGCCAACCTGCACGCGCGAAGCAAAATCGCGGGCCGCATCGCCATCGCGGGTGAAGATAGCGACGCCGTTGCCGTACTCGTGGTCGTTGGCGAGCGCGAGGCCCTCCTCGTATGTCTTGGCGCGCACGACGGACAACACCGGACCAAAGATCTCTTCCTTGTAAATGCGCATGTCCTTCGTCACTTCGTCGAACAGGCAGCCGCCCATGTAGAAGCCGTTCTCGTAACCCTGCATCTTGAAGTTGCGGCCATCGACGCGGAGTTTCGCGCCTTCCTTGATGCCGACCTCGACGTAGTTTTTTACCCGCGCCAAGGCCTCCTTGGTGACCAACGGGCCGAAGTCGGCACTGGCGTCGGTCGAGGGGCCGATCTTCAAGCTCTCGACACGCGGGATGAGCTTGTCCATCAGCCGATCCGCCGTCGCCTTGCCGACGGGAACGGCGACCGACACGGCCATGCAGCGCTCGCCGGCTGCGCCATAGCCAGCGCCGATCAACGCATCGACGGCCTGATCTAAATCGGC
>JANNUW010000437.1:0-1727 GCA_031414095.1 Hyphomicrobium sp.
GCGCTAGGGCCCAAAGCACCGGTAAACGCTTGATAATGACGAGTAATGGTTGCCGTCGAATAAACGTATACTGGCGTGCCGACTTCAGCTGCTATGGCAGCCAAGCTTACATCTTCGGCATGGAGGATGCCGTTACGATAAAGGAAATGATGCATGTTGTGGCCGAGCCTTTGGCGCGCGAACGAGAGTTTTATGCTCGGGTATTAGCGCAAAAGGCCATCGAGAATGAAGCCTTTATGCGGTTTCGGTGCTGCATCTTCGGCTTTACCCTGGCCCGAGTTGGCGGACGCCGAGGTTTGGTTCTGCGCCTTAGTCTCGGCCGGGGACTCGAGCGGACCCTTCACGCCGCAGCCCACCAGCAACAATGATGCTGCCGCGATCGCGATGCTCAGTTTGACGGCATATCCCATAAGACGCGTTTTCCAGACTTCGGATAAATTCTGGTAGAAGACTTAGCCCGCTTGGCCACCCTTCTCCAACCGCTTAATCCAGCGGTTAGCCATTTCTGTGACATTCTGTGGCGCGGTTCCACCATAGCTCACCCGGCTCTTAACTGAATTCTCTGCACTGAGCACATCGAACACCGCCGCAGTGATGCGTGGTTCAATCGACTGCAAGTCGGCAAGTGTAAGGCCTTCCAGTTCCACGCTTTTGCTCTCTGCAGCCGACACGATTCGCCCGGTAATGTGGTGTGAATCGCGGAACGGAAGCCCGAGCGTCCGCACCAGCCAATCGGCCAGATCGGTCGCGGTGGAAAAGCCCCGGCCGGCGGCGGCTTTCATGACGTCGGCGCGCGGCTCGAGATCGCCGATCATGCCGGTCATGGCATCGAGCGACAGTCCGAGCGCGTCGAATGCGTCGAATGTGACTTCCTTATCTTCCTGCATGTCCTTGCCGTAGGTCAGCGGCAAACCCTTCATGACGAGCAGCAGGCTTTGAAATGCGCCAGCGATGCGCCCGATCTTGCCTTTGACCAGTTCGGCCGCATCGGGATTGCGTTTCTGCGGCATGATCGACGAGCCGGTGGTGAACCGATCCGACATCTTGATGAAGCCGAACTGCGGCGTCATCCAGATGATGATCTCTTCCGCCAGCCGCGTCAGGTGCATCGAGCAGATCGAGGCGGCAGCCAGCGCCTCAAGCGCGAAATCGCGGTCGGCGACCGCATCGAGCGAGTTCGCCGCCGGCCGGTCGAAATCAAGCGCCTTTGCTGTCATATGCCGGTCGATGGGGAACGATGTCCCGGCAAGCGCTGCTGCGCCGAGCGGGCTCTCGTTAAGGCGCGCCCGGGCATCGGCGAACCGGCCGCGATCGCGCCCGATCATCTCTACGTAGGCCATCAAATGATGGCCGAACGTTACCGGTTGGGCCGGCTGCAAGTGGGTGAACCCCGGCATCACGGTGCCAGCATGCGCCAACGCCTTGGTAGCCAAGGCCTGCATCAGCCGAACCAGAGCATGATCGAGGCCGTCGATCCGGTCGCGCACGTACAACTTGAAGTCGAGTGCGACCTGATCGTTGCGCGAGCGTGCAGTATGCAGCCGCCCCGCCGGCGTGCCGATGATCTCGCGCAGGCGGCTTTCGACGTTCATGTGCACATCTTCAAGCTCGCGCGACCACTGCATCTGCCCCGCGTCGATCTCGGCCATCACTTTATCGAGACCGGCGATGATGCTGCCGGCGTCTTCCGGCGAAATGATGCCTTGTGCGGCGAGCATTGCCGCATG
>JANNUW010000438.1:0-1317 GCA_031414095.1 Hyphomicrobium sp.
ATGACGAAGTGCATCTATTGCGGGTTGTGTCAGGAGGCGTGCCCGGTCGATGCGATCGTCGAGGGTCCGAACTTCGAATTCGCGACCGAAACGCGCGAGGAGCTGTTTTACGACAAGGACCGGCTTCTCGCCAACGGTGACCGATGGGAACGCGAGATCGCGAAGAACTTGGAGTTGGATGCGAAGTATCGGTGAGGCAGTAGCAGGCTTGGTAGGCCGTAACACGTTCTCTGTCATCCCCGCGAAGGCGGGGACCCAGACAAGCCTAGGCAAGGCCCTTGTTTGCGGTGAGGAAAGAATAATGCCGGGGCTCGACTTGTTTGATGCCAGATACACCAAGTGAGTAGCCCGTTGACTGGGTTCCCGCCGCCGCGGGAATGACGGCATTGGGTGGGATGAAAGACGAGCGAGGTGCGGCAGTCCGTTGACAAACGGTCGCGCCCGCAGGTTTGGAACCGAACGACGATGGCAGTGACGGCAGGTTTCTTTTACTTATTCGCGGCGCTTGCGGTGTTTTCCGCCGGTATGATGATCGTCGCCAAGAACCCGGTACATGCGGTCCTGTTCTTGATCCTGACGTTCTTCAACGCGGCTGGATTGTTTGTGCTGCTTGGCGCCGAGTTCCTGGCGATGCTGCTGATCATCGTTTACGTCGGTGCGGTGGCGGTGCTGTTCCTCTTCGTCGTGATGATGCTCGACGTCGACTTTGCCGAGCTTCGCGCGGGCTTCATCAAAAACGCACCGTTAGGGGCGTTGATCGGCGGCATTCTCGTGATCGAGCTGATCATGGTGCTCGGCTTCCAGGTGATCCGGCCCAATGCGGCGTCGAACCTCGCGGTACCGATCAAGGCTGGCGACGGCGCGGTATCCAACACGATGGCGATCGGCCAGGTGCTCTACACCAAATACGTCTACCTGTTCCAAGGTGCCGGCTTAATCCTGCTGGTCGCGATGATCGGCGCCATCGTGTTGACGTTGCGGCATAAGACGGGCGTAAGGCGTCAGTCGATTGCCGCTCAAGTCGCGCGCGGTCCTGCCACGGCCATGTCGGTGGTAAAGGTGTCGACCGGCGGCAGCTCCATCCCGGTCAAGGTCGAGGCCAAGGTGCCCGAGCGGGTGAAGTGATGGAACGTCTGATGCGCGCGTTGATCTCGATTCCAACCCTGCTGACCGCGGCAGATGTGGCGCAACGTGTGGTTCACGGCGAAAGGCTTCGGGCATGACTGTCGGGCTTGGCCATTATCTGACCGTTGCTGCGATGCTGTTTACGCTGGGCATCTTCGGTATTTTCCTCAACCGCAAGAACGTGATCATCAT